>JACNHM010000197.1 GCA_014383605.1 Chloroflexota bacterium | reverse complement strand
GCGCTAACCCCGCCCTCATGTCCGGCCAGGGTGCGCTCCTCCTGGCCCGTGGCCAGGTCCCAGACCTTGAGCGTGCGGTCAGAGGACGCCGAGATGGCCCGCCGCCCGTCCGGCGTCACCGCCACAGCGCTAACCCCGCCCTCATGTCCGGCCAGGGTGCGCTCCTCCTGGCCCGTGGCCAGGTCCCAGACCTTGAGGGTGCGGTTAAGAGACGTCGAGATGGCCCGCCGACCGTCCGGCGTCACCGCCACGGCAAGTACCCAGGACCCATGTCCGGCCAGGAGGCGCTCCTCCTGGCCCGTGGCCAGGTCCCACACGATCAGCGTGCCGTCATCGGACGCCGAGATGGCCCGCCGCCCGTCCGCCGTCACCGCCACGGAGCGCACCAGGGACTCATGTCCGGCCAGGGTGCGCTCCTCCTGGCCCGTGGCCAGGTCCCAGACCTTGAGCGTGCGGTCAGATGAGGCGGAGATGGCCCACCGCCCGTCCGGCGTCACCGCCACGGCGAGCACAGACCCTGCATGTCCGGCCAGGGTGCGCTCCAAAGCCGGCGATTCGCGCCCGGCGCGCCAGCGCAAGGCCAGGTGCGGCTCTCCCTGTTGTGCCAGCCGGGTGGCGGCAGCCTCGGCCAAGCCGCTCAGTCTCAGGCCTACGGCCCGGTTGTGCAGTTGCTGGGCCAAGAAGGCAGGGCGGTGCTGCCGGTCCCAGCCACGCAGGGTGTGGGATTCGCGTTGCAACACGCGGAGGAGGGTCTGTAGAGCAGGTACTGGATATTGGGTATTGGGGGAGACGAGGTTCAGGGCAGTGATGAGGTCTTGCTGGAGAGCGTCTATGCCGCGGCGGGCGCAGTGGTCTTCCAGGGTGGCGATGTTCTCGTAGGCGGCGGCCAGGTTGGCGGCACCGCAACGGCGGAAGGCCGGGGCTTCTGCCTCCTCCGTCTGACGGGCAGCGAATTCGCGCACCAGGGGGTGCAGCCGCACCTGCTCCGCCCGCAGCTCCTCCACCAGCGAAGCGTTCTCCAATTCCTCCAGGGCCATCTGCAGCGGCGAGCCGAAGAAGCCGGCCTCCCGCTCGTCCAGGCCGGCCAGCAAGCCCAGGCGAGCGGTGGGGATCTGGGCCGCCTCCGGCAGTTGGCCGGCCACGCGCAGCAGCAGACGGCTGTCCTCGCTCTCCAGGATCTCCCACTGGCTGGCCAGGGTGGCGGCCACGGCGGCCTCGTGGCGGGTGGGCAGATCCTGGGACCGCAGTCGGGCGCGAGGGTCGTCCAGGACCAGGAGCGGGCTGCGCTTCTCCAGCTCCCGGCGATAGGCAGCCAGGGATGCCTGCGGGCGCTTGCCCAGGTGGGCGGAGGCCACCTCCAGCGCCAACGGCAGGTAACCCAGCACACGGCAGACGGTTTGGGCCTCGGCGTGCTCCGGATGGTCGGGGGCGAGGATGTCTCGCCGGCTGGGGTAGCGCAGCAGCAGTTGCAGCGCCGGCTCCTCCGGCAGCACAGTGACCTCGATGGGGGTGAAGCGGCCCAGGTCGCGGCGGCGGGTGGTGAAGAGAATGCGGCAGGGCAAGGCGGCCACCACCAGGCCCGGCAGCAGGGGCTGGTTGAGGACAGCGAGGTCAGCCAGGTTGTCCAGCACCAGCAGGGCCCCGGGATGGCGGCGCAGGTAGTCGGCGGCGGCCTGCGCCAAGCGGGAGGCGGTCTCGTCGGCCATGCGCGGATGGAGGGAAATGGCCAGGTTGGCGAAGCCGTTCAGCAGGGCCATGGACGGGCCGGCGGCGTTGATCCAGAAGACGCCGCCGGGGTAGGTCTCCCGGTAGCGGTAGCCGTATTCCACGGCCAGTTGAGTCTTGCCGATGCCGCCCATGCCGGTGAGACCGGCAGGCACAGTGACCGCCGAGCGGATGCCCACCGGCCCCTCGCCCCTCAGGGCGTCGTGCAGCCGGTCCAGGTCTTCCTCGCGGCCGACGAAGTCGGGGTTGCGCATGAAGGGAACGATGAAGGGCACTCTCTCGTCGGCGTAATCTGAGGCGTTGGTTGGCACGGGACACCTCCCTGGCTGGAACCGTGGAGACGACTGGAAACAGGCGCAATAGCTAGCCGGTCGGCTCGCCTATGCCGTGGAACACAGCCGACACACTCAAGTGTGCGGCACGAGGGCCTGGGGCCGGGCGTCGGCCTGCGCCGACGCGGCGCCCGACTGCGTAGGCAGTCGGCCAGCGCGAAGCGCTCTCCCGCCGCGATGTCAATCGGCTATGCTGCTATCTCGCTCGCCAAGCCGCCGGACATGGCTGTCCGGCGGGAGCCATGGTCACGCGCATTGTACCACAAAAGCGCCGCCGGACACAACCGGCCGCGCCTTGTGGTCATCACACACCACGCCGCCCAAAGGGGCTCGGTCGGGAGACCTCGCCCATCGAAGAGGGCGCAATACGCATCACGCCTCGTTCCTTGCCCCCACTACAACGCCCGCGTGAGGATTTCCCGCATTTCTTCGACCGTCAGCGCAATCGGATTGCCCTTCATGCTGCTGGAGGCGGCGGCTTTTTCGATCAGCAGGGGGAGGTCAGCCGCGGTCAGGCCATAGGCGGAGAGCGGGGGAACGTGGAGCGCCGCGCAGAGTTCCTGCACCCAGGCCACGCCGGCGGCGGCGGTGGCCCGCTCGTCCCCGGTCAGGATGCGGGCCATCTCATCGTAGCGGCGCAGCGCTCCGCTGTCCGGAGCCCGCTCTCGCAAGGCGCGCACGTTGACGGCCATCACGTGGGGCAGGAGGGCGGCACACACGGCGCCGTGCGGTGCCGGGAACATGCCGCCCAGCGGCCCGGCGAAGCCGTGTACCGCCCCCAGCCCGGCGTTGGCCAGCGCCAGCCCGCCGCAGAGGCTGACCAGGGCCATGTCTTGGCGGGCCGCGGCGTCGTCGCCCCGTTCATAAGCTCGGCGCAGCGAGCGGGCGGCGCGGCGCATCCCCTCCCGGCACAGCCCGTCCGTCAGCGGGTTGGTCTTGTAGGAGACGAAAGGCTCCATGACCTGGGTGAGGGCGTCCAGGCCGGTGCTGGCCGTCACCTCCGGCGGCATGGTGTAGGTGAGCTCGGGGTCCACCAGCGCCAACCGGGGCAGCATCAGCGGGCTGCGCAGGCTGACCTTGACGCGGTGCTGCGGCGAAAGCAGCACGGCGTTACGGGTCACCTCGGCGCCGGTGCCCGCCGTGGTGGGGATGGCGATGTAGGGCGCGGCCGGTTGCGTGAGCGGCTGGCCGCGGCCGATGACCTCCAGGTAGTCCAGGGGACCGCCGCCGTTGGTCAACAGGGCGGCGATGGCCTTGCCGGTGTCCAGCACGCTGCCGCCGCCGATGCCGATGATCAGATCGCACCCCGCCTCTCGCGCTCGCTGCGTACCCTGTCGAGCCACCGCGGTGGTCGGCTCGCCGGAGACGGAAAAGGTGACCGTCTTCAGCCCCTGCGCGGCCAGCAGGTCGAGCAGTGGCTGGGCCCGCGCCGGAGTGCGGCCGGTCACCACCAACGCACGGCTGCCCATGGCCGCCGCCAGCGGCCCCACCTCCCGCAGCGTGCCGGCGCCGAAGACGATGCGCGTGGCCGTGGCAAACTCGAAGCGCATGGGTTCCTCCAATGCAGGTCACGTGCAACGCACTTCGGAAGTGCGTTGCACGTCAGAGAACTACCCCCACCCCTCGTCGTCGGGAAAGAGGTTGGCGTACTTGACGCTGCTGCGCGGCTCGGCCATCATCTCCGCCACCGTGTCCCGCCAGGTCTGGTAGTGAGCCGTCTCCTTGTGCCGGGCGGGGTCGTCCGGCGTGCGGTAGACCTCCACCAGCACGAAGCGGGTGGGATCATCCAGTTGCTGGATCACGTCGAAGCGGGCCACGCCCGGCTCCTGCACGCTGTGGCGAGCGTTCTCCAGCGTCGCCTGGCGAAACGCTTCCACGAATTGGGGTTTGACGTGGACGTGAACGTGGACGATGAACATGGCACAGACCTCCTTGATGCGTGATGCGTGATGCGTGATCAGGGCAGGGGAATGTCTTGGAGCAGGTTCTTCAATTCTTCTCGATCAACAGTTGCGTCTGTCTGGGTGACATCTGGGCTGACCTGGTAGGCAACGCTTTGCTCGCGTAGGACGCGCCCGCGCTGCTGCGGGACCATGACCAGGAGCAGGCGAATGACCTGGGTGAGCAGGCGCATGCGATGCTGGGCGACAGTTTCTCCCAGCACATGCCGCCCTTTGTAGTACCAGTCGCGGCTCTCTCTGGCCGAACCCAGCGCGTATTCGTAGAAACGCGCGCGATCTTTGCCCGTGCCGCGTGAATATCCCTCGGCGAGATTGGCGCTGATCGAACCCAATGACCGATAGAGTTGGTCCGACAAACGAAGCGTGCGCCTATCCCCCATCAGCTTGGTCACATCATGCCAACCGATATCGGTGACAAAGAGCGCTAACCGGTAGGCTTCTACCGTCCACAGAGCATCATCCGTGATCTCTCTGGGCACCGTCTTTGCCCACCTTTCGAAATCCATCTCGCCTCTCCTCCTTCTCACGCATCACCGGTCACGGATCACGCATCACGTCTCACCTCTTCCAGCGCTCGAGGAGACCCGGCTTCAGCTCCTCGAACGTGCGCGCCTGAGCCTGGATCACCTCCCGCTCGAAGGTATCGCTGTCCATGGCCGCGCTCTGCACCACCAGCCCCGCCGTGCGGCCGTAGTAGAGCGGTGTCATGCTGTCAATGACACTGTCCTTGTCCAGGCCGCTCCAGTTGTAGGCCGCGGCAAAGTCGAAGACGATGGGCGCCCACTGCGCGGCGGTGAAGCGATAGGCGTCGTCGGGCTGGGCCAGGATGGCCTCCAGGACGGCGCGGTTCTGCGCCGAGAGCACGGCGTCCCAGACCGCGCCCCACGTCTCCCGCCCCGCCCGCAGCTTCTCGATCAGCGCCGACAGAGTCACCGGCACCGGCTCCGGCTCCAGCGCCTGCGGCTGGCCGTAGAACCCGGTGGGCTGGTGGCCGGTCACCTGCTTCCAGTGGGCCTCGTACCTGGCCATCATGCCGAACAGCGTGCCCACCACCTGGCGGAACATGGGGCCTAGCGCGGCCGCCGGGTCCTTGGCGTCGTGGATCTTGGCCCCCAGGTGCGCCTGGCAGACCCTGGCCCCGGCGTTGATGGCCGTCGTCGTCATCCAGATGTCAATGCCGAAGCGGGCCACGTCCGTCTCCCACACCTCCTGGGTCAGGTAGTGATCCAGCAACTCGGCGGAGAAGCCGAAATCGCCGCCGATGGGCTGGCGGATGTCCAGGCCGTAGAGCATGCGGGTCATGGGGTAGCAGATGTTGTTGGTGATGGTGCCGTCGTACTTGTGGCGCACGTAGAAGGGGGTCACGTAGCCGTAGCCTTCTTTGACGATGGGCCCGGCCAACAGCTCGATCCATTGGGGCGTGATGCTGCGCAGGTCGCTGTCCACGACGACGCAAACCTGGACTCCCAGCGCCCTGGCCGCCTCGAAGACGGCGCGGAAGGCGCTGCCCTTGCCCGCCAGGCCCTGGTATTCGGTGGCGATCACCTCCACGCCCGGCGGCACGGGCGTGTTCAGAACGACCACTGGTGTGCCGTCGGGCGAGCCGCCGTCGGAGTTGATCAGCACCGGCTTCAGGTCCGGGAAGTGTTTGACCATGCCTTCGGCGGCCACGCGCACCACGTGGCCGATGGTGGCGGCGTTGTTGTAGCTGGGGATGCCGACCAGGATGTCGGCGTGACCGATCTCGGCGATGCGCTGGCGCGCGTCGTCTCGCAATGCAGTGTCGTATGTCATGTCTACCTCCTACAGGTGCAACGCACTTGGGAAGTGCGTTGCACCTAGCCAGCCCAGAGTATCAACCCCAACTCGTAGGGGTTGTTCAGGTCTTCGTGGTGCGGCAGCACGCGCAGGGTGTAGCCATACCGTCCGCTGAAACGGAAGGGGATGACGCCGCTGAACAGGCAATTCCCGTCTTCCTTCACCTCAACGCATGACGGTGACCTGAGCGGGATCCATCTCGCCCTTCGTGCCCACGGGGCCGTGATAGAGCTCCACGGTGACGTCGTCGGGTTGCAGGGATCCCAGGTGGATCAGCGCCTGCACCCGCAGCTCTGCGCCCACCTGGACCTCCGGCGGCGCATCGGCATCTACGCTGACCACCCTGAGTTCAGGCCAATTCTGGCGCAGCCTGGCCTCCCACGCCGCCAGGGCTTTGGCCCGCGCCATGTCCTCCTCCGCCAGACGCAGGGAGCGTTGCGCCGCCGGCATGTAGAAGCGCTCGGCATACTCCCGCACCATGCGGTGGGTGTTGAAGTAGGGACAGATGTCCCGCATCGCCGCTTTCATCCTGGCAATCCAGCCCCGCGACAGCCCCCCCAGGCCACGGTCGTAGAAGAGAGGGATGACCTCCTTCTCCAGCAGCTCGTAGACGGCGTTGGACTCGATCGCATCCTGGGTGTTGTGGTCCTCGTACACCTCTCCGCGGCCGATGGCCCAACCGACCTCAGGGCGATAGGCCTCGTCCCACCAGCCATCGGGAATGCTCAGGTTGATGGCCCCATTGGCGGCGGCCTTCATGCCGCTGGTGCCGCTGGCCTCGCGGAAGCGCCGCGGCGTGTTCAGCCACACGTCCACGCCCTGCAGCATGTAGCGGGCCGCGCACATGTCGTAGTCCTCGATGAAGACGATGCGCTGCCGGAACTCCTCCTGCCTGGCGAAGCGGACGACCTCCTTGATCAACTCCTTGCCCGGCTGATCCTTGGGGTGCGCCTTGCCGGCAAAGATGATCTGGACGGGTCGCTGCGGATCGTTCAGAATGCGGGCCAGCCGCTCACGATCCCTGAAAAGAAGCGTGGCTCGCTTGTAGGTGGCGAAGCGCCGCGCAAAGCCGATGGTCAGCGCATTGGGGTCCAGCGCTCCCCTGGCCTGCTCGATCTCCGAGGGAGGCGCACCACGGTTCTCCAACTGTTTCCGCAGCTTGCGGCGGGCGAAGGCGATCAGCCGTCCTCGCCGTCGCTCGTGCGTGCGCCACATCTCCTCGTCGGGGACGTCGTCCACCCGCTGCCACACCGCAGGGTCCGCCGGGTCATCTCGCCAGCCCGGGCCGAGATAGCGGTCGAACAGGGCCGCCATGTCGTTAGAGATCCAGGACAGAGGATGTATCCCGTTGGTCACCGAGGAGATAGGGATATCCTCGTCCGGCACGCCGGGCCACATCCCCCGCCACATGCGGCGGGCGACATCGCCGTGCAGCTTGCTCACGCCGTTGGAGCAGGCGGAAAGCCGCAAGGCCAGCACAGCCATGCTGAAGGGCTCGTTGTGGTCCGTTGGATTGACCCTGCCCAGGGCCAGGAAATCGTGCCTGGACAACTCCAGCGAACGGTAGTAGCCGCCGAAGTATTTGTCCATCAGGTGAGGAGGGAAAATGTCTATGCCCGCCGGGACGGGCGTATGGGTGGTGAAGACATTGCCCGCCGTGACCGCCTCCCGCGCCGCGGCGAAGGAGAGGCTGTGCTCCTCCATGCGCAAGCGGATGCGCTCCAGGGCCAGGAACGCCGAGTGGCCCTCGTTCACGTGACAGACCACCGGATCAATTCCCATAGCCTTCAGGGCGCGGATGCCGCCGATGCCCATGAGGATCTCCTGGCGGATGCGCATCTCATTGTCGCCGCCATAGAGCCTGAAGGTGATGTCCCGGTATTCGGGCGGATTGGCCTCCAGGTTGGTGTCCAGCAGGAAGAGCGGGACGCGGCCCACCTGCACCCGCCAGACCTGGGCCTTCACCTTGTGGCCAGGGTAGTCCACCTCTATCGTCACCGGCGAGCCATCCTTGCGGCGCTCGACACGGAGCGGCATGGTGTAAAAATCGTTCACGGGATACTCTTCCTGCTGCCAGCCATCGGAGCTGAGGTATTGGTGGAAGTATCCCTGCTGGTACAGGAGGCCCACGCCGACCAGCGGCAAGCCCAGGTCGCTGGCCGATTTCAGATGATCCCCGGCCAGCACGCCCAGACCGCCGGAGTAGTTGTGGATGCAGTCGGTCAGCCCAAACTCGGCCGAGAAGTAGGCCACCGTCAGGTCATCAGAGAAGCTGTGTTGCTTCCGATACCAGGTGGTCTCACTGCGCATGTAGCGATCAAGCTCCTCCAGGACGCGATCCATGTGCGCCAGGAAGGCTTCGTCCTGGGCGGCGATTTCCAGCTTCTCCTGCTCAACGGTGCCCAGCATGAGCACCGGGTTGTGCCCCGTCGTCTCCCAGAGGTCTCGATCCAGGCGGCGGAAGAGGTCAATGGCCTCCATGTGCCAGGCCCACCACAGATTGTAAGCCAGATCCCGCAGCCGTTCTAGTCGAGCAGGGAGAGAGGGAGTTATCGTGAAGGTACGGATGGGACGCATCGTTTCTCCTCAGTTCTGGTATGGGGTATTGGATATGGCGAGCAGATGATCCAAGTCGGCGGCCAGCGCCTCGGCGGTGGTGAAGTGGATGGCGTGCAGGCCCAGAGCGCGGGCGGCCTCCACGTGGCCGAGGCTGTCGTCGTGGTAGCGGCCCAAAGTCGCCGCGGCTTCTGCCAGGTGCGCCGAGCGGTCGTGACCGTAGAGATGGCCTTCGATATACCCCTGCACCTCGTAGCACTCGCCGTCGAGCAACAAAAGGGTCTCACCACGAGCGGTGGATACGAGGGTGGGAGCGGGGAAACCAGCCTGCCGCAGCCAGGCGACGAGCGCATGCTGGGCACGAATGACGTCAGGCCGGCACAGGCCGGGGTGGCGATGCTTCAGGAAGTAGCGCCCCCGGCCCGTCTCCACGATCCAGTTGTCGTTGACGTAGCCGCTTTCGGCCCGCCGCAAGGCCCGCAATTGCCCCAGGGCGTAGGCCTCCAGGACTCGCTCTAGTTCCGCCTCCGTCGCTGCGCGGGCCACATCCACCTTCGTGCTCATCTACAGATGTTTCGCCCCGGACCGCCGTTACCGATCACCCCTTCACGCCGCCAGCCGTGAGGCCCTCGGCGAGGAAGCGCTCCAAGGCCAGGAAGAGAATGACCACCGGCAAGGTCATGATGGTCGAGGCGGCCATGACCACGTGCGGGCGCGGTTGGGGGTCATTGTAGATCGTATTGATCTTGATGGGCATGGTGAACATCTCACGGCTGTTGAGGAACACGAGCGCGTACAGGAACTCGTTCCAGGCGATCATGAAGGTGTAGATGGCCACAGAGACCAGCGCCGGGATCGCCAGGGGCAGGGTGACCCGCCAGATCACGCTGAGGCGGCTGCAGCCGTCAATCAGACCGGCCTGCTCGATCTCGGCCGGAATGGTGCGGAAGTAGTTGGCCAGCATGTACAGCGCCACGGGCAGCGTTTGTGCCAGATAGGTGACGATCAACACCGGCAGGTTGTCCTGCACGTCAAAGCCCAGCCGCGCTCCGATCTGCGAGACCATGGCAAAGAGGGGGATGATCAGCAGGATGCCGGGGAACAGGTAGACGAGCAGGATGCTGTTCAGCAGTATCTCTTTGCCGCGGAAGCGCAGCCGGGCCACGGCGTAGGCGCCCAGAGTGGACAGGATCACGGCGATGAGCGCCGTGGGAATGGCGATCTTCATGCTGTTCAGGATGTTGACGCCGAAGTTCCAGAACCGGGAGGGATGGTTGGGGTCGAACAACTCCCGATAGGCTTCCAGGCGGAGGGCGCTGGGGATGTAGACCGGTTTGCGAGCGCCGATCTCGGCGTAGGTCTTGAAAGACGAGCTGACCATCCAGTAGAAGGGGAAGAGGATGCTCGTCAGGAAGAAGATCATGACCAAAGCGAAGACGAAGCGCGGCCAGGTGATCCACCGTGCCAGGTGCTCGATCAGGTTCAGGCGGTCGTCTCCCGCAGGACGGGGGGATCTGTTGTCGGTCATGTTTGCCTCCGCTCTACTCATCGCCGGTTCTCATGAAGACGCCCACGTAGGCCACGAGGAAGACGACCAGGATGGCCAGCAGGATCATGGCGTTGGCCGCCCCCTTGCCGAAATTGAAAGCCTTGAAACTGAACTGGTACGTGAGCACCGGCAGCACGTTGGTGCCAAAGCCGCCGCCGGTCAGCAGGAAGATGTCGTCGAACTTGTTGAAGGTCCAGATCAGCCGCAGCAGGAACACGGCTCCCAGCACGTAGCGCAGCTCGGGCAGGGTCACGAAGCGGAACTTGTGCCACGTGTTGGCGCCATCCACGTCGGCGGCCTCGTACAGGGTCCTGTCCACCGCCTGCAGCCGGGCCAGGATCATCAGCATGGCAAAGGGGAAGTAGCGCCAGGCTTCGAAGATGATCACCAGCAGCAGCGCCAGGCCGCGCGTGGCCAGGTACGCTTTGGGCAACTCAATGACCCCTAGCTTCATCAAGATGTCATTGAGCACACCAGAGGGGCGGGGATCGAGGATCCAGCGCCAAACGAAGGCCACGCTGACGATGGGAGCCACGTAGGGGAACAGGAAGATGGCCCGCGTCAGGCCGCGGGCGCGGAAGGGGCGATTGAGCAACAGCGAAGCGATCAGTCCGATGACGATGGTCAGGATCGTGGCGCTGAACGAATAGACGATGCTGGTGACGGCCGCTCCCATGCTCTGCAGGCCCTGGAACTTGAAGGCGAAGTCTCTGACGACGTTGCGATAGTTCTGTAGCCCCACGAACGGCGCGTTGAAGACGTCGTTCAGGTTCTTCAGTCCCACATCGCGAAAACTGATCCAGATACTGAAGATCGCCGGAAAGAGGATCAACCCAAAGACGATCAAGGCTGTGGGCAGGATGAGGAACCAGGCCAGGCGAGTCTCGCGGGCCTGCAGCGAATTCCAACGCCGCCGGAACGATGACGACGAGCTTTTGGCCGAAACGGTCATGATGTGTCCTCCATTCATCAGCGGGCAGCGATTGGGTGTCAGTGATTCCGGGCCACGCCTCCTGATCGCTGACACCCGATACCGCACTACCCGCTGGAAAGATGCTGGGGACGCAGTGCGATACCACGTCCCCAGCAGTTGATCGTGTTCCTGACTACTGGCGTTCAGCCAGCATCGCTTCTACCTGCTCCTGCAGCCACTCAGCGGCTGTCTCCGGCGTCATCGTGCCTTCCAGGGCGATGTTGCTGATGGCCTGCGAGATGAGCAGCCGGCCCTCGATGTCGCCCACTACCGCACGCTGTGTGGCGTCGTAGTCGGGGCGGAAGAGCCAGCGCTGCATGGACTCGTAGCCGCCGGCGATCTGGGCCATCGTCTCGTCCGAGTAGTAGGCGAAGAAGGGACTGAGCGTGCTCCAGCCTTCTACGGCGCTCTTCAGCACCGGCACCTTGCCAAAGGGAGCCAGGGCCAGGACGTCCTGGTAGTTCTGACCGCTCAGGAACCACTCGACGACGGCCTGCGCTTCGGGATCGGCGCCCCTCATGATGCCAAAGGTCACCAACTGGCCATAGGAGGCGGAACCGTTGGGGCCGGCCATCTGCGAGGCGAAGCCCGTCTTCTTGGCCATGTCCTCCACGGCAATCTGCACCTTGTCCCCGCTCTCCATGCCGGAGCCTTCGACCAGGTCGTCCATGATATAGGTGCTGTAGAACAGCATGCCGGACTGGTCGAGCTGGTAGGACTCGCGTGCCCCGCGCCAGTACTGCGGGCCGGGCATGGCGCAGCGCTGCAGATCGCTGTAGAACTTCAGCGCCTCCACCATCTCCGGCGTGTTCATGGTCACGTTGCCCTCGGCGTCGAAGGGCCAGGCGTTGTTGGATATGGCCACCTGCTCGAAGACCTGGTGCGGGTAGTTCTGGCCCGGATCTGTGGCCAGCGTCAGGCCATACAGCAGGTTGCCCGTGCCGGGGAGCGCGTCGCAGGCGGCGTTGATGTCGTCCCAGGAGACCGGCGGATTGAGGCCAGCCTCTTCAAACACATCGGCGCGGTACCAGAGGGCCTGGATCCAGCCGTCGAAGGGCACCGCGGAGCGCTTGCCCGTGTCCGGGTTGGTGACCATGGCCAGCGGGCCGGCGCGGAAGTCATCCTCGCCAATGCTGGCGATCACAGCCTCAGTGGCGTCCTCATCGAGAATCCCATCGGCGGCGAAGGCGGCCACACGCTCGACGCCCATGCGGACGATATCCGGCAGCCGGTTGGCGGCCAGCGATGTGGCGATGCGCTGCGATACACCGGCCTCCTCAATCGGGACGATGCGCACTTCGATGGTGGGGTTTTCGGCCATGAAGCGCTCGGCGACCGCCTCGTACGTGTCGACGCGCTCCTCCTCGTTGTCGGTGGTCCAGAACTCGACGACGGTCTTCTCAACCTCGACCGGAACCTCGACAGTCTGGACGACCTGCACCTCGACCGGCACCTCTTTCACCACCTCAATGACCTGCGGTGTGGCAGCCGGGCAGGCCAACAGGAAAGTGGCTACCAGCGTGAGCACCAGCAGCAGTGATGCTAACCTTTTCATTGTTTTTCCTCCTCCTTAAAGAAAGGAATGAACGTTATGATTGTTCCAACATCCCGACGACGCTCGCTACTTGAGCGTCCTCGGTATCCGACGATACACGGTATGAACGATCGCATCACCTCCTTTCTACTCGCTGGACTCCCGGATCACCAACTTAGGCTGCAAGAGGATGTGGCGCTCTTCCAGTTCCTCGCCTTGGATGAGCTGGATCAGCATGTGGCAGATCCTCTTGCCGATGTCGTAGATGGGTTGGTGAATAGTGGTCAAAGGGGGATGGAAATGGGCCGCCAGAGGAATGTCGTCGAAGCCGATGACGGCCACGTCCCGGCCCACCACCAGCCCCCGCGCCTGGATAGCCTCCATGGCCCCGAAGGCTGTCAGATCGTTGCCACATAGGACCGCTGTGGGTGGCTGATCCAGGCCCAGAAGCTCCTCCATCCGCTGATGGCCCCGGGATTGGGTGAGATTGCCCTCCACGACCAGGGAGGGGTCGAAGGGCAAACCGTGATCGCGCAGGGCCTTCTCATAGCCGGCCAGGCGATGCTGGGAGAACATCAGATAGGTGGGAGGGATGATAAAACCGATACGGTGATGGCCGAGGCGGACCAGGTACTCTGTCGCCTCATAGACTCCTTTTTCCCCGTCCACATCCAGATAGGGGAAATCCAGGTCTAAGGCCGTGCGGCCAAAAGCCGCCAGGGGGAATCCCTCACCGACGAGATAGACAATGCGCTCGTCCTCCCGTCGGGTGCGGGCCACCAAGAGGCCATCAACCCTCCGGCCCCGCACCATCCTCTCGTAGACCTGACGCTCCATAGGATCCATGGGACGACAGGTGGAGACCAGCAGGTCGAAGCCATCACTGGCAGCCCCGTCGCCGATGCCCGCCAGAAGCTCAAGAAAGTAAGGATCAGAGAGATAACGTTCCGTAGCGGGGATCACGAAACCGATGGTGTCGGTACGTTGTCGTTGCAGACTTTGAGCGATGGTGTGAGGATGGTAACCCATCTCCTCCGCCGCCTGCAAGACCCGCTGGCGGGTCTCGGCGGCCACGTCAGGAAAGCCCCCCAGGGCGCGGGAGACGGTGGTGACGGAGAGGTTCAGCCTGGCCGCGATATCCTTGAGGGTAATGGGCACAAGTGACTCCTTTAAGGTCAAATGGGAATACCCGACGCCCATGTCGTCGGGCAAAGCGCACTCCAAAACGTTTCGGAAAGCAAACCCATTATAGCCCAAAACGTTTTGGATGTCAAATCCGAGATCGCCGTCTGAGTGCGCTTGCTCTTCTCAACCCGCCATCAACTGCACCAGGTAGCGCCGCAGGGCCTCCAGCGAGTAGTGCTGCCGGCCCACCTGGAAGTTGTGTTCGACGGTTTGCTGGCGCAGCCGCCCGTCGGTGAGCAATTGCACCGCCTGGTCAGCGGCGGCGGCGACGACTTGCGGCGCCACCTGCACCAGCCCCAGGCGGTGCCCTGAGCCTGTCGAAGGGTCATCTCGCCCGACGATCTCAGAGCCCAGGGACACCACACGGAACCCCTTGTCCTTGATGTCGGCCTGATAGACCGGGTATTCGAACAGCAGCAGCGGCAGCCGGGCCCGCAGCGCCTCCAGGAACTGGTTGCCCCATCCCTCCCACAGGCTGGGGTAGGTGACGAAGTCAGCAAAGACGTAAGTATCCCACAGCGAGTAGACCTTCTGGCCGTCACTCGTGTGCCGCTCGCCGCCGACCATCTCCTCAATGAACAGGGCGTCAATCCCTGCCCGTGCGATCTTCCGCTTGAGTCTGTTGACGTAGCCACCGGTCACGTCGTCGCGGGTGTAGCCCGCCAGCACCAGCACGATGCGGCTGTCGTCGTCGAAAGACCGCCCGTCGTACAGGCCGCGTTTCTGGAGCACCGCTCGCCGCTCCGGGCGGGCCAGCGCCCGGACGAAATCCACGGCCAACTCGATCCCTTTGCGGGCTACGATACGGGTGGCCTGCAGGATGAAGAGGTCGTTCTCCTTCAGCCCCATGCGGGCGCGGAAATCCCGATTGTACTCGTCCGGCTGCCAGGTGGGCGCGTCGAAGTCGAAGATGTTGGGCACGACCGTGGACGTGATCCCCTTGCGCTCGTACAGCTCCCCTTGCGCCAGGCTGTTGATGACCACGTGCCGGGCCAGCGGGTCGCGGGGCGGCAGGTATTTGTCGGCCAACTCGATGGCCGTGGCACAGGTCAGGGCTACACCATCCGTGCGCTCCCAGTAGAAATCGTGGTGTTGGGCCAGGGTTGGCAGACGCAGATCGCGCATCACCCGCGCCAGGGCGATGGCCACCGCCGGGTTGGCGGCAACACACCATACATTCTGTGGAATGAGGAAATCAATGGTTTTTTCTTCGACGAAGCCCCGTATCTTGCGTTCAATGACAGCGGCGAGGTCGTATAGCTCTGCTCTGTACGCGGCTTCGTTAGCATAATCGCGCAACTGGCCAAAAGTGTTGGTGTTGAGTCGCTGGGCATCGGGACGGTGGTGGTACATCTCCTCGATCAGTATGCCTTCCGCCGCGCCCAGGTCGCCGGCGCACAGGTGCACGGTGTGCCCCATCTCTTCCAGCACACGTTTCCACTTGTCAATCTCCAACGAGACGCCGTCCGTTCGGCCAACCTGAAAGTGGAAAATGCCAATCGTTTTCATGTTTTCATGGCCTCTCTCCTGAGCTTGGCCGAACTCCCCGCTGAGATCACGAAGCGCCGCGCCTGTGCACTAAGGGTAAATAGAGACGGTAGGATGTTCTGGTTGGCGTCGGCGTAGGTGTGTTTGTGGGCGTGGCCGTGGGTGTCGTCGTCGGCGTGCGGGTTGGTGTCAGCGTAGGGATGTTCGTGGACGTTGCCGTCGGCGTAGGTGTGCCCGTGGGCGTCGCCGTGGGTGTCGCCGTCGGTGTGTTCGTGGATGTTGCCGTGGGCGTCGTCGGCGGCGTGCGGGTTGGTGTCGGCGTGGGTGTGTTCGTGGGCGTTGCCGAGGGTGTCGCCGTCGGCGTGCGGGTTGGTGTCGGCGTGGGAGTGACCGTATCCGTCGCCGTCGGCGTCGAGGTGTCCGTGGGCGTGGCCGTGGGCATGATGCGGCGGTCGGCGAAATCCCAGCGCAACTCCGTGCCGGCAGCGATCTGGAAAGGCAGCTCATGGGGCGTGATGGAACGATACCCTGGCGGGTCCGTCTCCCGCAGCACGTAGGAACCCGGCTCGATGTCCGGGAAGTCGTACCAGCCATCAGCCAGGGTGGTCTGTGACCGCACCACCGTCGGGCCTTCGGCCAGCAACTCCACCACCGCGCCGCCAACGGGAGGTTCCCCCTCGTCATGCAGACCATTCTCGTTCAGATCATCGAAGACGAGGCCGTACACATAACCGGTGGCCGGCGTCGGCGACGGCGTCATCGTGGGCGTGGGGGTAACCGTTGGCGTGGGCGTCACCGTGGGCGATGGCGTATGGGTCGGTGTGGGCGTCGTCGTGACCCAGCCCGGCTGGGTGTAGGCAATCACCAGTTGGGGCCGCATCTCTGCCTGCGGGTGCTCGCTGCTGGCCAGACTGTAGCTGAGGTTCTTGACGTTGATGTCACGCAGCACGACGCCATGATTGCTGCCCGGATCATCCAGCCAACGCTGCACCAGCGGCGTGAGCTCGAACTCATACCACAGGTTCACGTCATGCATCAGCTCGATGTCGGTGCGGCGAGCGGCGCGGTCGCTGTCCTCGCCGTTGGCCCCCGGTTCGACCCACCACTGCCCGGCCCGCGGCTGGTTCCACGTGGCCTGCGCTTCGTCCCAGGGCCGCAGCAGCTCGTAGGCGCTGACGCGAAGGCGATCCTCCAGGCTGTGATCCACAGCGTACAACCGCAGCCGCGCATCCTGCACCTCCAGGCCGCGGGGCAGATGGCTCAGGTCAAACCGGATCAGTATGCTGTAGACGTCGTAAATGGTGGTGAAGGGGTCATCCCGACTGGATCGCAGGAGCAGCAGGGGATTGTCGGGATTGGGCACGCTCGGAGACCACCGGCTGATGGTGACGTCCTCCGTGCCTGTGTAGCCCGCCGCCCCTTGCTGCAAGGTGAGCGTCTCCGCCGGCGGCGCGGGGGTCAGCGTGGGCGGCAGGCCGGGCAGCGTGCCCGTGGGCACGGCTTCGGGCGCAGGGGCTGGCCGTTCCGGCAGCTTGATCACCTCCACGAAGTGGACATACTCGTCGCCATCGCCCATACAGTCGAGGCGGAAGTCGCCGCCGCCAGCCTGGCGGTCGGCGAAGCGGGCATCAGCCAGAGTGAACGAGGCCGTGAGCCACTGCCCGCTGTTGGTCTTCTGAACGGTTCCCGCGCTGCGGTAGGGGTCGTCGAAGGCATCGTACTCCAGCCGCCAGCTTCCCCAGCCCTGATCGTAGTAGGTAACCTTCACCTGTGCGCCGCTGCCGTCACCGCCGTCGTAGAAGTAATCATTCTCCACGTCGAACACCATGTAGCGCTGCCCCCGGGCCTGATCCGTGCGCCGCGTCCAGCGCCCCTCCGGATAGGCACTGACCTCCCATTCGGGCACGGTGCGGCCGCCAGGGGCATCGTCCCGCTGGTAGAGCCAGAAGTCGTAGTTGCCCCACTGCGGGAACCATTCCGCCTGGCCCAGCCAGTCAGGGTCGTGTTCTCGCAAGGCCACCCAAACCGCGGGCGTGTCCTCGATGGTCCGCCCCAGGTACTTCTGGGCGAACTCTATCATGGGGCGGCGGCTAGGGTTGGTGATGATCTCCTCGCCCAGCAAGAGGTAGTCGGTGTGCTTGTTCAAACCGCTGTACACACCCCACAGCGTGCCCACGTCCCCTGTGAGTTGGTACTCCTGCCCCTCCCAGCCGGTGGGCACCTGGTCCCCCCAGAGGAAGAAGGGGTCATACTGCCCGGCCTGGTAATAGCTCTTGCTGGGATCGTCAATGACAGCGCCATTGGTATCGGGCCAGAGGCCATTGTGCTTGAGGCCGATGGACTTGCTGGCGGCGTAGGCGGTGATCTCCCGCCGTTCGATGGGCGACTCGTAGTAGGGAGCAAACTGCAGGAGTAACGTGGTGCGGGGGAAGGCAGCATCATAGATGTCCACAATGCGCTTCATCGTTTCCAGCCACAGATCGGAAGTGAGACCTGCATCCTGCAGACAATCGGCATGCCAGTAGTAACTGGATGGCCAGTTCTCGCCGTACATGCCGGTGCTGATAACCACCCAGGCCAGTCGGGGATCGCCGTCGTAACGAGCGCCGAAATCGTGGATCAGATCCTCCCAGGCCGCCAGCCAGTCGGGTTGCCAATACCTGGGAATGGGCCATTCCTGGTGGCAGAGGAGTTCGGCGTCGGGTGCTGCCTCGTAGACCCAGGGCGGGGTAAGATCGCCGCCGGCGCCGACGCCGTCGTAGCTGTTGATGCCGATGCCCACAGGCTTGCCCAGCCCGTTATCAGCCGCGATCCAATCTTCGATGATGCCCCAGCGGTAATCGTCGTCAGCCCAAGGTTCCACGGCGTACCACTGGAACAGTTTGTGCCCACCGTAGACGGGATAGACCGCGGGGTCGAGGTGAACCTTGTCGTTGAAGGCGTAGACGCCGGGATAGGGGGCGCCAGGCAGCCGGCGAGCAGGGCCGGCCTCGGCACGGAGTGTCTGTGCCTGAGGCGCTGAAGAAGAACCCGGCCCCGAGAGGCCAGCGAGCCAGGCCAGTCCTACTCCTGTCGCGGACTGCCCATTGCTCAGGGGAGGAACAACAAGACAGAAGGCCATCAGTGCCAAGGCAACGCTTAGCACGAGATATGGTGTTCGTGTTTTCAATCTACCGATCTACCCGCCAGCACTGTCGCTTGCCCATCCCGTCACGCCACGAGATCGCGAGAAAGGGCGGCGTTGACCATCGATTCTACCTCGGCCATCGCCTTGTCCATCACCGCGGCTATCTCGGCTATCAGAAGTTCCAGCCCCTGGGCCAGCAGTTCCCCATCCGCCTTGGTCAGATAGGTTTGCTGCTCGCGCCAGGTCAGGTCGCGCGCGGCCTGAGCGACCTTCACCGGGTTGCCCGAGCGCAGTTTCTCCCTGATCTGCTCTTGTCGCGCTTTGAAGTCATCCGCCAGGCGGCGCGGCCGTCTCTTCAGCGTGGCCCACACCTCATCGAGCTTGGCTTGAGGCATAACCCGCCGTACGCCCAATTCCTCCGCCATGCGCGTGGGCACACGCAAGGTTAACCGCTGACTCTCTATTTCGATCACGTAGTAGTGCTCAAAACCATCCACCAATTCCTCATGCTCTATCCCCGTGATAGTGCCAGCGCCACGCTGGAGATACATCACCTTGTCGCCGACAGAGAATTTCATGGCTCCCCCCTGCTAACGTAAGTAGCCAACCCACGCATCCAGTAGCTCACCCCACTCCCGAGCATCATCAGACAACTGCACCCCACCCATCGCTCAGCAGCACTGCTCGCCCCCCATCCCCGCCTGAGCGCATGCCTGATCGGGCGCTGCGCCCACAGCGGCTGAGTTCAGAGAGTTAAGAGAGAGTTGCACTCCCGACGACGGCAGTACAACTGCCTCAGAACTTTATCTGAACCGTATTGAGCCTAAGTACAATACGGTTTAGTCAAGAGAGTTAAGAGGGAGTTGCAGTCCCGACGACGGCAGTGCAACTGCCTCAGAACCCTTCTCTGAACTGTATTGAGCCTAAGTATACCCTGAAGTGGCGTTAAAAGCAATTGTTGCTCGTCCGCTTGTGCGTGTGTATCTTTCAAAAGATCTTTCCTCTCTTTAGGTTTATCTATAGTTAGTAGTCCTCGTAGGGATGGGGAGAATGGGGAGAGAAGCGCACTGCGGCTGGGGGGAGAGGTCGTTGTCCACGACATGTAGGCGGTCGAATCACTCTTAACCCTAGATGCAGTGTTCGCGTGGTCGGAACGCCAACATCTGCCGTGGGGATTGCCTGGGGAAAGCAGGGGAGAGGGGAAAAGCCGCCGCAGGGAGCGGTTGAGTCTAGCGGTTGTGTTGTCTGAACACTGGCCCACAATATGTTGCGGAAAGGATAAGCCGAGAGTGTTTTCCGTCCACCGTGCATGCCCCCTGGCACTGAAAACTCTTCCCCGGCGTTTCCGCAAGAATTCCTCCCGTCAGCCGCAAATCTCCGCCTGTTCTGCCCATGTTTTCCGCACGCTCTCCACCCGGTTTTCCCCGATCTTTCCCCAGGGTTTTCCACAGCCACTGGAGCACTGACAGGTTCTGGAAAGCCCGTCAGAGCGCACGAATCGCATTGCGAGTTTGCGAAAAGCGTGTTATAATGTCCGCAAGGCCACAGGCGACGGATGGCTATCGTAATTGCGGGGACTTCATGATCCTGTGGTGCGTTGCAATGATTCGGAGGTAGCCGATGGATGAGCAAAACATCGCCAGCTTGAAAGAGCAGCTTGAGATCTACCGTGAGAACCTGCGTGTCCTAGAAATACACAAGGCTAAGGCAGGCGGCAAGTTGTCGCTAGAAGAGCATCATCAACTGAAGGACACGCTAGCCGAAATCGAGCGCCTCCAGGCCGAGCTGGATCAGGCGGAGGCAGAGAGTGCGCGGCGTGAAAGGCCTGAGCCTGAGGAAGTCTCCGCACCCCCTGCGAAACCCCCAGCCCCTCCGGTAAGACCGTTTCCTTGGCGAACAGCGGTCATTGGCGGCGCAGTGATCGTGGCGTTGGCCGTGATGGCCCTCATCGCCAAGCCCTGGCGATGGGGGGCCGAGCCAACACCGCTGCCTGTTGTCGAGGTCACGGCGACCCCGACTCCAAGCCCGCCCCTTGCATCCATCCCCCGCACGCCTGTGCCCGCCATGAATAGGTCGGTTGTACAGGCAACTCAAGCAGCCGTAGGCGCTCCCGAAGGCATGGTCTATGTGCCCGCCGGCGAGTTCATCATGGGCAGTCCAGAGGGTGAAGGCGAGGATGATGAGCATCCACAACGTGTTGTGTATCTCGATGCCTTCTACATGGACAGGTACGAGGTGACCAACGAGCAGTTCGCCCGATTTGTGGATGCCACGGGGTACAGCACCGCTGCCGAGAAGGCGGGAGTGGGGTTGCTCTGGACGGGTGAGTATTACGAGCAGGTAGAGGGAGCTACCTGGCGTCATCCCCAGGGCCAGGGCAGCAGCATTGAGGACAAGATGGATCATCCCGTTGTGCAGATCAGTTGGAACGATGCCGCCGCCTATTGCCGTTGGGCAGGCCAGAGACTCCCGACCGAGGCGGAGTGGGAGAAAGCAGCACGCGGGACCGACGGCCGGATATTCCCCTGGGGGAACAGCGCGCTGAGCGGAAACCAGGCGAACACCTGCGACGTGAACTGTGAGTTGGCCTGGAAAGATGTGCGCATGGATGATGGCTACGCGGACACCGCTCCCGTGGGGCAGTACGAGGCTGGGGTGA
The DNA here is from genome assembly GCA_014383605.1 of Chloroflexota bacterium. The sequence goes on along the minus strand of JACNHM010000197.1, from coordinate 571 downwards.
GCCCCTACGGAGCCTACGACATGGCGGGCAACGTCTGGGAATGGGTAGCTGATTGGTATGATGCGGGCTATTATCGCCAGTCGCCGGAGCGAAGTCCGCAAGGGCCTGATGCGGGGGAGAAACGGGTGCTGCGTGGCGGCTCGTGGTGGAACGCTGCCGCCAGTGTGCGGGTGGCGGATCGCGAAGATTCCCTTCCGAACTCCGGCGTCAACTTCCTGGGGGCGCGCTGTGCTGTGTCTGCGCCCCTGCCGGCGCAGGCGACGGCCACGCCCGTGCCGCCCACTCTTGCTCCTCCAACAGGGGTGGTCAGTGGGACCACGGCACCGCTGGAGCAGACCCTTGATCAACTGACCGCAAACATGACCGGGGTCATGGGGGGACACTTCCGTGAGGATCAATGGCAGTGGCAAGGAGATGCCTTGGTCCAGTTTTATAGCGCTGTTGGCAAACTCGAGATCGTTACCCACCCGGGTTCCTTGCTCATGTGGGCCAAAGGGATCGAGGATCTTGAGGACATAGTGTACACGGTCGAATCCCGCTTGATCTCTGGCGATACGGAACTGGGATTCGG
>JACNHM010000137.1 GCA_014383605.1 Chloroflexota bacterium | reverse complement strand
CCCGCAGCAGCGGAAAGACCTCCGTCAGGGCGTACTTCAATGGTGTCATTGCGAGGAGCGGTCTGTGCGACGAAGCAATCTCCGTGTCACCATGTTGGGGATTCCCTTCGACTACGCTCAGGGCATGGCTTCGCTCCGCTCGCAATGACAGTTCGGCGTTGGGGATTGCTTCGCCGCTTCGCGGCTCGCAATGACAATCCGCGCGCAAATCGTACACCATCTCAGGATGTCGCAGGCCCATGCACATCTGCGCCTGGCCGTAGGCGTCTACGCACGTGCCGTGCCCGGCCCCACAGGAGAACAGCAGCTCCCCCGGCGGCCCCATGAACTTGGAGCAGAACTCCCTCATGCCCTTCCGGTACCCCTCGCGGTCGCGGGTCAGCACCGCCAGCCCCTCCTCGGGCGACAGGCGCAGGCTGCGGATCAGCCGGTTCTTGCCCGCATCCGCAGGATGCGCGTCGTCCCGCCGGTTGCGCAGGTGGAGGAACATGGCGTACGACGGGCCTTCGTCCATCCACGGTATCGTCGCCGCCCAGGCCTCGAACTCGTCTATCTCACCCCGGTTGGGCGGCAGCAGTGCACTCTTGACCACGAAGGGCACGCCCCGCTCCAGCAGCAGGTTCACCCCCCGCCAGAACTGGGCGAAGGAGCCCGGCACCCGGCTCACCGCCTCGTACGACTCGGCCCTCATGCCGTACACCGTGATCTCTATCGTGACCAGGGGCGGCACCCGCGCCAGCAGGTCGGCCAGGTGCGGCGTGATCAGGCGACCGTTGGTGAAGATCAGCACCCTCATCCCCAGCCGCCGGGCGGTGAGGTACAGCTCCTCGAAGTCGGGCCGCAACAGCGGCTCGCCGCCGGTGAAGCGCACCTGCATACAACCCAGGGCGGCGGCCTCGGTGAGGATGGCTTTGACCTCCTCGGCCGAAAGCTCCCGCTCCTGTGCGACGCGGTCGTCGGCCGGCAGGTTGATGCAGCAGTGGATGCAGTTGTTGTTGCACCGCTCCGTCAGCTCCATGTCCAGCCCGCCCAGCAGCGGCTTCTTGTCCTGCCACAGCGCGACCTGGTCTACGCGGCGTTTCACGACGTACGAATCGTTTCGCATTTTCCCGTACACAAAGCCCAAAGGCCAATCACTACGACGCTGCAGCGGCAACGACCGCGGGAGCAAACTCGGCGAACAGCGCACACGGCGGGTCCGAAGCTGCCGCACATACTCCTCTATGCGCTGGCGTAGAGGAGTATGTAGATCAGCACGGGCTAATAACTCTTCTCCCAACACAATTGCATGGTAAACGTCGCCTGCTTGTGCCCAGCAACTGAGCGCACTGAAGTGATGCACGAAGTACTTGTCCAGCAGCCCTTTCCGGAGCAGCGTCTTGCTCAACCGCTCTTCGATCTTGGCCGCCTCAGCGAAGCGGTCAGCGGCATCCTGGTAGCGCTCTTGGGCTTTTAGGAGATTCGCCTCCAGAATCAGGTTCGACTTGCGCGCTTCCTCTTTGGCCAGGACAGCGTCCAACCCCCTACGACTGATACCTTGTCCTTGCTTCATGTTGTCTCCCAACGGTTGAAGGAGAAGATGGATTCCAGGCTGGCAAAAGGATGAAGGCACGCTTCGCGGGATGGCTCAAGAACTCACTGGCAAAAAGGAAATCCGGTCGTGATACTCTTCCTCTTCCGACGCGCCCCAGATCAGCAACAATTCCTCGATAGTCTCGCCAATGCTCATGTTGGCGCCCAACACAAAAATGCCCGGCGCGTGACGTCCCTGCGCCAGATGCTCACGCAAATGCGCCGGCATCGAATGGCGATTGTTCGTCACCAGGATGAACGAATTCTGCTCGCACCAAAGCAGGATATCCGGATCAAGCGCGCCTCTTGGCGGCGCGCCGGGCGTTCCCACTCGCCAAACCACCATCATCGGCTCGCGCCGGAGCAGTTGAGCGTGGTACAATACATCCACGTTCTCGTCAAGCAGATAGCGGATGGCGCTCATGACGCCGCTTGCGCCCCGGCCCGCTCCGCCTTCAACGCGCGCAGCCGCACCACCACCGGCGGGGGGTTGCGATCCTGCTCCTGGCGCATCTGCCGCCCCCATTCCAGCCAGGTCTCCAGGTAACGCTTCACTTGCTCACGATTGTGCAAATAGTACACGATCGTGGCGTAGACCTGTTCCAACGTCACGGAAGGATAACTGGCGGCGATCTCTTCGGGTGAACGGCTGCGATGAATGAAATCGTACAGTACCGTCTCGATCCCGACGCGCGTTCCTTTGATACGGATGTCGTCGGGCGCGAGAAAGTCGAAATACTCTTCCAGTTGCATGGCTTTCACCTCCACCGCTGATTATAGCACAAAGCAACCTGCGCCGCAACTGAGCTCAGGAACGATCTGCCAACCTGACCAACTCTTCCACAATCGCCCCGCTTTTGTCGAACCGCAGCACGTAGCACGGCAGCTCACGGGCCATCTGCTCCACCAAGTCCAGCGTCTTCTCCCACCAGTCGGCGGTCACGAAGGGCTTGATCAGGCAGGCCAGCAGCCGGCGGACGATCTCCTGCCGGTCGTCGAGGGGCAGCAGGCGGTTCTCCGGGGCCTGCTCCAGGAACAGGATGGCCCGCAGCGGGGCCGAGTTGGCCGACACCACCGGCCACTCGCCGTGGCTCCAGGTGCCGTACACCCAGAACCCCTCACCTCCAACTCCCCCCCCGCGTGCGGGGGGGGTGGGGGTGGGGGGGGTAGGGGTGTTTGCGCACGATGTTGCGGTCGTCGCACAGCACCTCCACATCCAGACTTCCGAAGTCTCCCAGACTTCGGAAGTCTGACTCCAGACTGTACGCTTGCAGCATCTTCGATATCGTGGACTTGCCCGCCTCGGAGTGGCCCACGAAGAGCAGCCCCTGGCCGTCCAGGATGGCCACGCTGGAATGCAGGTAGCAGCCCTGGCGGTCGGCCAGGACGCGGGCCAGCAGGATCTGGTCGGTGGGAGGGAGGGTTAACGAGTGCAGGTTGCCTTTGCGGAAGGTCTCCTCGTCCGGGTGGTAGATGCGGCCCCGCGTGTGATCGCCGTTGAAGACGGCCATCCGGTGGAGAGGGTCGTCCCGGCCGTTGGACGAAATGCCCACATAAATCCACGAATTCCCCTTGCGGTAGATGGCCCAAGGCACCTTGCGGTACACCTCTTCCCCCAGGTCCTGGCCCTTCAGGTCCGGCAGGGCAAAGTGGTGCCGGATGGAGACGGTGTCCTCGCCCGGCCCGTCGGCGCGGAAAAGCTCGAACTTGGGGTGGAAGGTGGCGTCGGTGATGGGCAGGTCGGCCTCCACCTGCACCGTGATCCCACCCACCTGGTAGGTGCGGCGGTGATTCGCCTGCCACTCCTCCTTGAACCGCCGCTTCTCCTCGGCCACGCCGCAGAGATACTCCACCGGGGCCGAGAAGCGCCGGTGCTCCAGGTAGCCGTAGACGGGGCACCAGCGACACTCGCTGCGCAGCTCGCAGGCGGCGCAGTTCTCCAGGTACTCCTCCCCGCCCCGCACCTGGTCGGCCAGCGAGGGGATGAACACGTCCCACGCCTCCTGGAAGCTCCCCCGCCGCAGATCGTAGCGCAGGGCGGGGTCCTGGATGAAGCAGCAAAAGGTCATCCCGCCGTAGGGGTCCACGTGAAAGTCGCGCCGCCCGGCGATGCAGGCCGCAAACAGGCGGTCGTCGCCCTCCAGATGGCGGTAGCTGTGCTCCGCCTCTGTCATTGCGAGGCGCGTTTTTTGCGCCGAAGCAATCTCCAGATCCGTCATTGCGAGCTCCGCATGGTGCGTCCGCACCAGTCATTCGGCAAGAAACAGGTTTGCGCCTGGTCTGTTGTATTGTATAATGAAGATGTTCAGACAGTCAAGACCGATCACTCAATGGTGCCTCATATGCCCGTTTGCGAGCTTGGTTCCGATTATCGGTGACTTATTCACTGGTGGCCTCTGGACCCCGTTTAGTAGCATACATATCACAGAAGATAATCGGGTCTGAACATCTGTCTATCCCCACATACAACTATAGAACCGGAGGTATTCATCATGGCCAAGCGCGAGAAGAAGTCGCCTGTGAACGCGACACCGTTGGA
>JACNHM010000138.1 GCA_014383605.1 Chloroflexota bacterium | reverse complement strand
TTCCAGTTCCCGCTTGTCACAGACCGTGGAGGTGTTGGAGCTGTCCATCTCTGGTTTCAGCCGCGCCAACTCTTGTTGCAGTTCCTGCGGCGTGCACGTTTCCAGCAAGTGGTCAATCTCGGCCATTAAGCGGCGGGCTCGAGCCACGCGATCCTCGATGTCCTGGGCCACGGCCTCGCTGAGCATCCCGCGCGCGGCCTTCAGTCGGGTCAATTCAAGCCCGGCCTCGTAGGTGCTATCCACGATCTCCGCCCGGCTCATCCACGCCGTCTCGTAGTTGAGGGTGTGCTTCCAGGTGGGGGCCTCCAGCGCCTGGCGGTGCTCCTCCAGCGTGCGACAGAAGAGGCGATAGCCGTAGCGCTCGGGGTTCTCGAAGGCGCGGCTGCCGGGGTCGAGGAAGGGCGCCAGCGGCGAAATGAAGGGCAGCAAACGATTGTCGTCGAAACGGGCCATCAACTGACGGCAATAGCCGGCGGTGCCCAAGACCGACTCCACCGTCTGCTGGGGCAGGCCGGTCATGAAGAAGAGGTCGAGGCGGCTGCAGCCGGCGTCCAGCGCCGTCGCCAGGGTGCTCTCCAGCGTCTCGTTGTCGTAGGTCTTGCCGAAGGCCCGGCGCACAGCGGGGTCGTGCGTCTCCGGCGAAATCTCCAGCGTCCAATCGGAGAAGGTCTGGCCCACCTTTTGCAGATAGCCGTCGCTGGCGACGTCGAAAAGCTCCAACATCACCGGATTGGGAAAGCCCCGGACCGCCTTGAGGAAACGCTCAGTATACGCCATTCCGGCCTGTTGCAGGTCGCCCAGGACGAATATGGGACCCCGGGTCACCTCGGCCATGCTCCAGAGGTCTCTGGCCAACTGCTCTGGATCGCGGTAGGCGGGGCGCTCCCGATTGTGCATCTGGCGGAAGGCTTGCGCCGAGCCGCCGCAGGTGAGGCATTGCTTGGTGCAGCCGCGGCAGGTGAGGGCAGCCATGATGGGGTAGTCAAACCAGCCGGCCAGGGGCTTGTAGTTTTTCAGATCGAAGCCCAGGCTGCGCGCCACCGCCCGCACCACGTAACTGTAGTCCATCGTGACGTGGTCGAGGTTTTCGGGGCTGTAGGTGAGCGGGTTCTCCTGCACCTGGCCGGCGCCATCCTGCCAGGTGAGATTGGGCACTTGAGCCAGTGAGCGACCATCGTTCAAACACTCCAGAAGCTGGCGCAGTGGCTCCTCTGCCGAATCGCCGCGGATCACGTAGTCCACCTGCGGGTACTGGATGAGTTCCCGCTGGTAGTAGGTGGCGGAAAAGCCGCCGAAGATGACCGGCGTGTGCGGGTGGTGTCGTTTGACCAGATCGGCCACAGCCAGCGCGCCGTGGGCGTGGAGCAGCCAATGCAGGTCAATGCCGAAGGCCCGCGGGTTCAGCCGGGCGATGAGCTGCTCGGCATCGAAGTCTGGATCATCGAGCATGCGCACGGCCAGATTGACGATGCGCACGCGGTAGCCGTGCCGCTCCAGATACTCGGCCATCGTCGTGAGACCGATGGGGTACATCTCGAACACGGGATTGGAGGGCACTACGTCGCTGATGGGACCGTAGAGGATGGCCCGCTGGCGGAAGTCATACACGCTGGGCGCGTGCAGGAAGATCAGATCGGCTTGAGAGTTAAAGAATACCATGGCAGCTATATGATAACCTCTTTCCCGTCCAAAGTCAAAGCGAGCACTGCATCGTATGCAGCGTGCAAAACTTGCCTTGGGAATACCAAGATGAAACTCCTAACCCGGCCAAGCCGGAACCAAGAAGGTTTTGACTTGCGCTAAACGAAGTAATTGGTTTATACTTGGCTCAACTCAAAGTTTCCGGTAGTCTCCCTCAATTGCGTTGACGCATGTATTGGTGTATACTGTTGCATGACGTCACACAATTGAGGAGGGTCTATGGATCAAAGTCGGTTAGTCTCACCCAGTTCTTTCTGCTGGAACAAGGACTGTCCAGATTACGGCAAGGTCAATCACGGCAACATCCGCAAGTTTGGTCGGACCCGCAAAGGCACGCAACGCTACCAATGTAAGACGTGCAAGAAGACCTTCGTGGAAACGAAGGGAACGGTCTTCTACGGTCGCCACCACTCCCAGGAAACCATCTTGGAATGCTTGGCCTGGCTGGCTGAACGAAACAGCCTGGCAGCCATTCATCGGGTCAAAGGGATCAAGGAAGAGACCGTCTTGGAATGGTTGCAGGCAGCAGCCAAGCACGTTGAAGAAATCGAGGTGCTGCTCCTGGCCAATTACCAACTCACTCGCGCCCAACTGGACGCCCTGTGGACCTATGTCGGTCACAAGGGCGAAAAAGGGGGCGTTCCGAAGAAGAAGACCGTGGCACCTTCTGGCGGGGAACGACGATAGATATGGACACCCGCTTGCGGTATGAAAGCCTATCACTTGACAATCCGTTATAGTCTAAACTCGACTATCTCTCTCAGGAGGAGTAAGCTGAAACCGAAACGTCACTGGGACGTGGTGGGACTGATCCTCGTCCTCCTGCTGGTGCTGGCTCTGTGGCCTGGGAGTAAGGTACTCCAGCTCTGGCGCCACCTGGGCTCGCTCCGGACGGTGCTGCAGCAACTGGAGGCTCACGCCGACCCCGAGGCACTGAGCAGCCTGCGTCCCGCGGACTTCGCCGCACTGAAGGACGATTTCGTGGCCTTGGAGGCCCATCTCGCGGCCATCGAAGCCGAGGCCCGTCCCTTCCTGCCGCTGGCCCGGCGCCTGGGCTGGCTGCCCAGGCTCGGCGGGGACATCCAGGCTGCTCCGGCGCTGCTGGAGATGGCGGGCGGTGTGGCCCGGGCTGGGCGACTGACGCTGGAAGGTCTGGAGCCACTGGTGATGGCGTGGCAGGAGCCGCCAGCGGACGCCTCAGGCAGCCTGTTGGAGCGGGTGTTGCCCACGCTGGTGGAGGCCGAGCCGCAACTGGCCAAAGCAGAAGCAGAGCTGGAACAAGTTGCCACCGCTCGCAACGAGTTGGTCGTTTCGCACCTCTCACCTCGGCTGGCGATGGAGGTGCAACGGTTGGACCGCTATCTGCCCCTGTTACATCAGGCGGTGCAGGGGGCTCGCCTGGCACCGACCCTGCTGGGGGCTGAGGGCCCGCGCAGCTACCTCGTCCTGGCCCAGAACAACCACGAACTGCGCGCCACCGGCGGCTTCATCAGCGGCGTGGGGTTGCTGCGGTTGGATCAGGGCCGCATTGTGGAGATGAACTTCAAAGATAGCTACGCCGTGGATGACTACAGCAAGCCGCACCCGTCGCCGCCTCCAGCCCTGTTGAAGTACATGAAGGCCGAAATCCTGGTGCTACGAGACGCCAACTGGTGGCCCGACTTTCCCACCTCGGCCCAGGCTCTGGCGAGCCTCTACGAGCTCGACCAGGAGGTCGTGGTGGACGGTGTCATCGCCGCCGACCTGACGGCGATAGAGTGGCTGGTGGGAGCTTTGCAGCCATTGTATCTGGAAGGATACGATCAACCGCTCACCGAGCGTAATGTGTTGGAGTTCATGAAGGCAACCTGGGCCGCGCCTCCGGGCGCGGCGACGATTGCCGAGCGGCATCAGAGCGACTGGTGGTCGCACCGCAAGGATTTCATGAGTATCCTGCTGGAGGGGATGCTGACCAGGTTGGAAAGCGGAGAGGATGTAGAGTTGGGCCGCTTGATCTGGCCACTCCAGCGCAGCCTGGACGAGAAGCACCTGCTGATCCACGTGAATGACCCTCAGGCCACAGAGCTTCTGGCTGCCTTGGGCTGGGATGGGGTGCTGCGCCCTGGCGAAGGCGACTTCCTGCTGGTGGTGGACAGCAACGTGGGCTTCAACAAGGTCAACCCCCGCATCCAGCAGGCGATCAGCTATCAGGTGACTCTGAGGGAAGGCGAACGACCTCATGCCGAGCTGATGCTGCGCTACCGCCACACTGCCGCCATACAGTTAGAGGAATGCGTCCACGAGCCGCGCTACGGCGACGACTACGATGACATGATGGACCGCTGCTACTTCGACTACGTGCGGGTGTACGTGCCCGCGGGGAGCGAATTGCGGCAAGCCAGCGGCTTCGAACCGGGCAGCGTGGAGAGCCTC
>JACNHM010000396.1 GCA_014383605.1 Chloroflexota bacterium | reverse complement strand
ACCAAGCTCAGATCAAACTGATCAGTGGGCACCGGCTCCGCATGGAGGTAGCAGCCAAGATTCTAGATTGGTAAAGTTCTATGTTACTGCAGAGTTCCTGCTTAGGTCCGGCCCATTTGCCGACCCACACATCCACCTCGTCGGGGACGACCTGGCGGCGGTCGCAGGCGCCGTTGTTGCCGGCGTCGCGTTCCCAGTTGCCACTGCCAACCTGCACGCAGTTCTCCAGATCGGTACCCGGCGGAACGCTGGCGTCCACGCGCACGGTCAGCGTGATGGTGCGTTCCTGGCCGATCTCCAGTGTGCCCAGGTTCATGATCACCTGATTGCCGACCACGGTCGCCGTGCCGGTGCTCTCGGCCACAAAGGTCGTGCCGGGCGGCAGCGTATCGGTCACGGTCACGTTGCTGGCCGCGGCGCTGGCCTGTTCGCTATTGCCCACCCGCAGGAACCAGTGGAACTCGCGGCCCACCGCAGGCTGGTCGTCGCCCCACTTCTGCACCCACAGATCGGGCGTGAGGCTGCCGAAGTTGAGCGAGACGCGAAAGCCGCCGGCGACAGAGAGTGAGATGGTTCCCTCATTCCAGATCTGCGGATCGCCGTACGTGCTGAAGTCCACACAGTAGTCGCCACTGGCACCGACCGTAATGGACTCCATGCCCACCTTCCAGAGGTCCACGGTCAACTGCGTCCCTGGCGGCGCCTGGCCGCAGACGGTGTTGGCTACATGATCGTAGATCGCTGTGAGCGGCGAAGGGATGTTCAACGTGGCGGTCTTGCCAGCGGTCTGGCCCTCGATGATGTCGCCGGGTGCGATGTCCACCCATTTCTTGCCGTCCTCACCCGTGAAGCCACCGCCGAACTGGCCTTCGTCGTTGGCCCAGACCGTGGTCGTGCCCTTCACACCCCCCATGAGCTGACCAGGCGTGCTGAGGATCAGGTCCACCCGGGCATTGGGGGCTGTCTGCCCATGGAAGCCATCACTTGTGAGCTCGGTCCCCAGGGCGAAGTCGCTGCGCACGATGCCGGCCATGTGACCATCCGGCTGCACGTACCAGATGCCGATGTCGTTGCCCTGCTCCATGTCGAACGTGCCGAAGTCCACGAGGAAGTTGCCGGCGCCATCGGTCTGGACGTCCCGGCTCTGGCCGTCTTGCACCCAGACCTCAACGCGCACGTTGGCCGGATAGGGCACGCCGAAGACCTGGCCAGAGACGGTATTGGCCGCGGCATCCACGCTGCCGCTCATGTCCACCATGACCACCGTCGCCGACAGGGTGCCGGCCGTGACTTCCACCACGTCGCCGGTTTGGATATCCACCCGCTCCTTGCCGTGCTCGTCCCAGATGCTCGTGTTGAACCCCGTGCCGCCGCCGGTGTGGCTCTCGCCGCGGCCGATCTCCTGGCCGCCGCGCAGCAACCGCACCACGACGTTGGTGTCCTGCGGCGCCTCGCCCTGCACCCAGTCGTGGGTGCGGTTGGCGCGCACCAGGAGGTGGGGTTCCATGAACTCGTGGACCACGTCGTGGAAGTTCTCGTCGGTGTACCCCACCTGCACCAGCTCGCCGGGCTCGATGTCCTGGATGCCGGAGAAGTCGGCCACGAAGTTCCCCTGGCCGTCGGTGGGGACGTATAGGGGCGGCCAGCTCCACCACACCTGCACCCAGAGCAGGCTCCAGGCCGGGCCGGTGCCGGTCACCAGGTCGGCGTCGGCGTCCACCGTGGCGTCCACGCCGACAACGGTCACGGTGTCGGTGAAGGTGCCGGCGTCCATCACCACCCGGTCGCCCGGCTCAACCGTCGCCCCGAACTTGGGCCAATCCACCCAAAAGCTGCCGTCGGGTGGGTCACCGGTGACGGTGGTAGTGGCCTTGGTAGCACCGGTAGAATCCAACAGGGAGAGAGTCACCGGGACACCCGGCAGGGTCGTCTGGCCCCAGGTCCAGTCGTAGGTAGCGGCCACCAGCAGGTACGGCGTCCAGTAGTGCACAGCCTGCGTGTGCTCGTCGGGGTCGTCGTCCGTGTGATACTGGACTTCGCCCCCGTGGTTGCTGTGCAGGTCCACCTCGGCACTCAGGTCGGTGGTGTAGGCCCCGGAAGCATCGCTGGCGAAACCGCCTCTTTCGTAGTAGGGGCCGTTGACGTTCTGGGGGCTATCCCAGCGGCGCACCCGCAGGTGGGAGGCATTGGGCGCGGCCGAGCCGGAAACCGTATCGGCCGTGCGGTCGGCGGCGGCGGTGAGAGTGGTGATGGGCACCGTGGCCGCGATGCCTGTGCCGGCTGCCTGCACCGTATCGCCGGGAACGACGTCGGCGGCGAAGTCCGCCTCGAAGTAGCCGCTGCCGGGATCGGCCGTGGCTGTCTGAACGTCTTTGACCGCCCCTGTGGAATCGGTGAGAGTGATGGTCACCTCGGCGCCCGGCGCGGCCAGCCCCCAGATGTCATCCAGGGTCTGATTGACCTGGGCTATCGGCGCGGCGAGGAATACGGACGTATCGGCGCGGGGGGTGTCGGCGTGGATGGCGTAGCCCCAGCCCCGGTAGCGGCCGAGCCCGTCGGCGGAGAAGTCAGCGTTGAAACTGCCGTCAGGGGCGGTGGGCACGGTCCGCTCCAGGGAATGGCTCCAGGTGCCCTCCCATGTCTGGAAGCTGACCATGAGGTTCGAACTGGCCGGGCCGGTGCCCGATACCGTATCGGCAGCCACGTCCACCGCGGCGGTGATCTCGCTCACCGTGCTGGTGAGGGTCTCCCCGCCGACCTGGACTTCCACCTGGTCGCCGGGCACGATGTCCGCGCTGGTCACGTACCACCATCCACCGGTCGTGGCGTCGGCCATGGCGGTGCCGCTTTCTTTGAGGGTGCCATCGCCGGCACGGAGGGTCACGGTGACCGTCTCACCGGGGGCGGTGTAGCCCCACACGCCGTTCCAGTCCCCGTACACGGTAACCCCGTTTTGCGGGAAGAGATTGGCCATCGCCCAGAAGCCACCGGTCATCTCGTAACTCACGTCGGCCTGGTCGTCCTGGCCGATGTCGGCGGTGCCGGTCCAGTCGGTGGTGAAGTTGCCGGCGGCGTCGCTGGCGACGACGCGGCTCCTGCCGTGCACGGTGATGGTGAGGTTGGCCGGCAAGGGCACGACGGCGATGGTGCCGGAGACGACGTCGGTGGCCGGGTCCACGCGGCCGGTGATGGTGGGCAAGGTGACGGTGGTCTGGGCCCCGTTGACGAAGAAGTCAGCCGTGTCGCCGGGGGCGACGTCCACTGCCCTCCCCTGATCGAAGAAGGAGGTGTTCCCCAGCCAGCCCAGGCCGTCCACCAGGGCCACGGCCAGACCCTTGAACGTCTCTCCGGTTTTGAGGGTGGCGGTGACGGTGGCGTTCGCGGCGGTGTAGCCGAAAAAGCTGTCGAAGGTGAGGGAGAGGGTGATCGCGGGGGTAACCGAGAGATGCACGGGGCTGGCAGCCTCAGCCTGCCCGCCGCTCAGCGGCAGGGGGCTGCCCGGCCTGGCCGCGACGGCGCCTGGTCTCCCTCCAACCGGCCCGAAAGGCCAGCGCTGGAAGCCTGGCTGGGGCGCCCACAGGTCTTCAGGCCGGTCGGCCCGTGTCGTCAGCCAGACTTCCCGCGCCGTCCCGGTTTGCGGATAGTCACGCGGACGCAAGGGCACGGACCCCTGCGCCGCAGTCGAGCCCGCCAGCAAGAGGGTGATCAGCAACACACCCGCGACGGTGATGATGATGAGTTTACGGTACATTTGTGTAGCCCTCCTTTTGCGCAAGGCAACTTTCTGCACTCTTCCGCGTCGCCGTCTCCTCGCCGTGGGCTTTGAAGACAGGAAAACAGGAGCTACTTGCCGTCCGGCAAGAAAGGGCACGCGATAGCTAAGACGTTCATTAGGATTGCCAGACCGGGGTGGAAGTCGTTCCGATTTTTGCCGGCATTGCGAACGGAGAGGAGTGGAGAAAGCTTCGCAATAACCCTGCCCCAGCGCTTTCCCCATCGCTCATTGCGCATAGGGAGGGGCAAAAGCCGGAACGAAGACAGAGGAATACGCAACTATTTTATCACCAAACCACTGAGGAGTCAAATTGACGTCGGCGGAGAATCGCGTCGGGCTTTTGCAGCCCACTCGGTTTTGACAGGAAGTCACAGCCGCTTTATAATCCCCGACGCCAATGGAGGATACGACATGCCAGCAGACGACTTGGTGATGCGCTTGGGCGGGGAATCGGGCGAGGGGATCGTGACCTTGGGCGAGATCCTGGCCCGCATCGCTGCCCGCGCCGGTTTCGAGATCTACACCTTCCGCACCTACCCCGCCGAGATCCGCGGCGGCCACGTGCTGTACCAGATGCGGGTCAGCACGCGGCCCCTGACCTCGCAGGGAGACCGCCTGGACGTGCTGGTGGCGCTCAATCAGGAGGCCTATGATCTCCACCGCGAAGAACTCCACGCGGGCAGCGTGCTCATCCACGATAGCAGCGTGCAACCGGCGGAGGGCGCCAACCACACCACCTATCCCCTGCCGCTCTCGGACCTGGCGCAGGCGATCAGCTTCTCCCGCGGGAGGAACATCATCGCCGCCGGCGCCGTGGCCCGGCTGCTGGGCCTGAGCGCCGAGCACGGCCGCCAGGTGGTCGAGAGGCAACTGGGACGGCGGGCGGGGCTTCTGGAGCAGAACCTGCAAGCGCTGGAAGCCGGTTACCGCTATGCGGCAGAGCGGTTCCCCTCAGACGGGCGGATGACGCTGCCAGAGGTCGAGGAAACGCAGCGGCAGGAGCGGCTGGTGCTCTCGGGCAACCAGGCGCTGGCCCTGGGCGCGTTGGCCGCCGGTTGCTGCTTCTTCGCCGGTTACCCCATCACCCCGGCCACGGGAATCATGGAGTTCCTGGCCGGGGAGCTGCCCAAGGTAGGCGGCACGCTGGTGCAGGCCGAGGACGAGATGGCGGCCCTGGCCATGGTCATCGGCGCGTCGTTCAGTGGACAGCAAGCCCTGACCGCCACCTCCGGGCCGGGGCTGGCGCTGATGATCGAACTGCTGGGGCTGGCCAGCATGACCGAAGTGCCCCTGGTCATCGTCAACGTGCAGCGGGCCGGGCCCAGCACGGGCATGCCCACCAAGACTGGCCAGGGCGACCTCTTCCTGGCCCTGCTGGGCGGCCACGACGAAGCGCCCCGTTTCGTCCTCGCCCCCACCTCGGTGGAAGACTGCTTCTACCAGATGGTGCAGGCCTTCAGCCTGGCCGAGCGCTACCAGACGCCGGCCATCGTGCTCAGCGACCAGTCCCTCTCCATGCGGCTGGAGACGGTGCCCCCCTTCCACCTGAACGACCTGCCGCAGCCGGAGAGGCTGCGGCCGCCGCGCAATGCCGACGGGCGGGTGGAGGATTATCGGCGTTATGAAGTGACAGAGAACGGCGTGTCGCCCATGGCCCTGCCGGGGATGCCCGGCGGCCAGTACACCGCCGAGGGGCTGGAGCATCTGCCCAGCGGTGCGCCCAGCTACGATCCGCGTAACCACGAAGAAATGATGCGCAAGCGGTTCCGCAAGCTGCGCACGGCGCTGGCGGCGGCTGAAGACGAGGAGGTGGTGGCCCGCCGCGGCGCAGCGCAGCCGGAGATCGCCGTGCTCTGTTGGGGCTCCACGGCCGGCGCCGTGTGGGAGGCGGTGGATCAGGCCCAGCAGGAAGGCATTGCTGCCGGCGCGCTGGCCGTGAAGCTGCTGAGCCCGCTGCCAGAAGCGCAGATCCAGGATTTCGTGGCCTCGGCGCGCACGGTGCTGGTGTCGGAGGAAAACTACAGCGGCCAATTCGCGCACCTGCTGCGCGCCACGCTGGGGCTGGAGGTGCAATCGGTGACCCGTTACGACGGCGTGCCCTTCACCTCTGATGAAGTGTTGGACGAGATCAGGAAGGCCAACCATGCCCAATGACAAAAACCGCTACCGCAGCGAGGTGCGCCCCGTCTGGTGCCCCGGCTGCGGCCACTACGGCGTGCTGCACAGCTTCTACGCCGCCATCGCCGAATTGAACCTGCCGCCCGAACAGATCGCCATCGCCTCGGGCATCGGCTGTTCGGGCCGCTTTCCGGCCTTCGTCAACGCCTACGGCTTCCACGGCGTGCACGGCCGCGCCCTGCCGCTGGCCACGGGCATCAAGCTGGGCAACCCCGAATTGACGGTCCTCGCCGTGGGCGGCGACGGCGACGCCTACAGCATCGGCGCCGGCCACTTCCCCCACGCCGCCCGCCGCAACATCAATATCACCTACATCGTGATGGACAACCGCATCTACGGGCTGACCAAGGGGCAGCCTTCGCCCACCAGCCCCACGGGCATGAAGCTGAAGGCCTCCCCCTACGGCAGCACGGACACGCCGCTGAAGCCGGTGACGGCGGCCCTGGCCTACAACGCCTCCTTCGTCGCCCGCGGCTTTTCCGCCTGGACCAAGGAGCTCACGGACATCCTGGTGCGGGCCATCCAGCATCCCGGCTTCGCCTTCGTGGAAGTGCTCAGCCCCTGCATCACCTTTCACAACACCTACCAGCACTTCAAGGAGGTGCTGCACCCCATCGCCAGGGATCACGACGTGACCGACATCACGAAGGCCATGACCCTGGCCCTGGTAGACCCCACCCTCTACCATGGCATCTTCTACGAGTACCCGCGCCCCTGCTACGGAGACACCATCGCCGACCTGCGCGCTGAAGCCCAGCAGAGCCAGACCGAACTGGCCCATCTACTGCAACGGTTCCAGGCCTAGCGCCTGGCCGCTGCCTATCCTCCACCCCGCCGGAAGGCTGACAGGCGTCATACACCACTGGACAGGGTATGGTATAATATCGGACGAAGCTTTCTGCGGGCGGCAGCCGACTGCGCCGCCCCTCTTGTTTGCCGTGGGGGACGACCAGGCCAGCGAGGGGGCGGTGTTTCACGTGAAACACAGGGCGAGGCGGCGAAAGCCATGTTTCACGTGAAACATGGAAATGACCGACCCGGCCGCGTGCCCAACAACAGAGACGGGGAGCGGAGACGGACGTTGGCGATCTGCGACTACGAGGGAAGTGATTACCGCACCGCGTTCTGGGGCCAGGGGCGGGAGTACGAGGACCTGGCCGAGCGCATCGCCCTGCGCAAGCTGCTCCCTGCCCGCGGCGAACGGCTGGCGGAGATCGGCGCCGGCTTCGGCCGCCTGGCCGACCTGTACAGCGGTTTTCGGCAAGTGATCCTCCTCGATCCCGCCCGCTCCATGCTGCGGGAAGCGCAACAGCGACTGGGCCAGGATCCCCGCTTCCTCTACGTGCGCGGGACCGTCCACAATCTGCCCCTGGCCGACGGAGCCTGCGACACCGTGGTCATGGTGCGAGTGATGCACCACCTCCAGGACGTGCCTGGGGCGTTGCGCCAGATCGCGCGCAGCCTGACCGGCGGCGGCCATTTCGTCGGCGAGTACGCCAACAAGCGCAACCTTAAGGCCCTGGGGCGCTATCTCCTGCGGCGGCAAGCCTGGAGCCCCTTTGTGCTGGAGCCGGTGGAATTCGCCCCCCTGCACTTCGACTTCCATCCCGACTGGATGGCGGCGCGGCTGCGAGAAGCCGGGCTGACCTGCGAGCGGGAGCTGGCCGTTTCCACCTTCCGCCTGCCCCCGCTCAAGCGATGGGTGCCGCCGCAGACGCTGGCGGCGCTGGATGGCGCGCTGCAGAACGTTGGCGGGCGCTGCAAGCTGTCGCCCAGCGTCTTCCTGCGGGCCCGCGCCACGGCGCAGCCTCCACGCCCTTTGCCCCCAAACCCCTTCCGCTGCCCGGCTTGCCACAGCACGGAGCTTGCGGAAGAGGCCTACGCGCTGGCCTGTGGCGGCTGCGGCCGCCGCTGGGCCATTGACGGCGGCATCTACGATTTCGGCGATCAGTGACCAAAGAGAGGCCCCTCATTGAAAACGACAGACCTGGACACCGAACCCCTCGATCTCGATGCCGAGGAACAGAAGACATCCGAAGCGATAGAAATCCTCTGCGGGATCGGCCGGCAACAGGGAAGGGTCACCTTCGACGACATCCTTGGCGTGCTGCCCGAAGTGGAAAGCCACGTCGAACAACTGGACGACGTGCTCGTCGCGCTCTTCGAACAGGGCATTGACGTGCAGCCGGAGGCCGAGGACAGTCAGCGAACACGCCAGCGCCGGCGGGCAGTCGAAGTCCCCAGTCGCAGCGACGACGAGCAGGAACTGGACGTGGATGACCCCATTGGCCTGTATCTGAAGGAGATCAGCCGCGTGCCCCTGCTATCGGCGCAGGAAGAGGTCAGCCTGGCCCAGCGCATAGAGCAAGGGCACATGGCGCTGCTGGAATTGAGCCAGGCCGTGAACGACGAGGCGCGGCAACGGCAGCTACAGGAGGTCATCGAGGACGGCCAGGCAGCCTACGAGCACCTGGTGCGGGCCAATTCCCGCCTGGTGGTCAGTGTGGCCAAGAAGTACATGAACCGCGGCGTGCCTTTCCTCGACCTCATTCAGGAGGGGAACATCGGCCTCATCCGCGCCGTGCGCAAGTTTGACTATCGCCGGGGCTGCAAATTCAGCACCTATGCCACCTGGTGGATACGCCAGGCGGTCACGCGGGCCATTGCCGATCAGGCGCGCACCATCCGCGTGCCCGTGCACATGCACGAGCAGATCAATCGCCTCTCGCGATCGGCTCGCGCTCTGGCCCAGCAACTGGAACGCGAACCCACGCACGAGGAACTGGCCGAGGACATGGGCACTTCTTCCCGCAGGGTGGAGCAGATCATCCGAGTGGCGCAACGGCCCCTGTCGTTGGAGACGCCGATAGGGGAGGAAAAGGATACGTCCCTGGGAGATCTCATCGAGGACGAAGAGACGGAGGCGCTCACCGATAGCGTCACCCAGAATCTGCTGCGGGAGACCTTCCAGGAGATCCTCGATTCTCTGTCGCCACGGGAGGCGCGCATCCTGGCGCTGCGCTTTGGCCTGGTGGATGGCCACAGTTACACGCTGGAAGAGGTGGGGCAGAAGTTCGGCGTCACGCGGGAACGCATCCGCCAGATCGAAGCCAAAGCCCTGGGCCGGCTGCGCCACCCCAGCCGCAGCCGCCGGTTGCGGGATTATCTGATGTGAGCAACCCTACTCGTTGAACATCTCCCCCACAGAGAGGCCGCCGTGAATGCGGCGGATCACTTCGCCCAGCAGTTCCCCCACGGACAGAACGGTCAACTGAGGCCCCAACCGCTCCCGTTTGGAGGGAGCGATGGCCACCGTGTTGGTGACCACCAATTCCTTCAATCCGCTGGCGGGTAAGTCCTCCGTTGCCCGGCCCGAGAGCACGGCATGCGTGGCGCAGGCGTAGACCTCCCGTGCCCCCTCCCGCAACAGGAATTTGGTGCCCCGCATCAGGGTGCCGGCCGTATCCACCTCATCGTCCACGACGATGGCGTTTTTCCCCTGCACGTCGCCGATCAGGTTCAGGATCTCTGCCCCGCTGCCATCCAAGGCCCGCCGTTTCTCGATGACGGCCAAAGGCACGTTCAGCCGGCGGGCGAAGTCGCGGGCCCGCCGCGTCGCGCCCACGTCCGGGGCCACGACCACGGCGTCGGGGATGGCCTTCGAGGCGACGTGGTCGCCCAGCAGATGCAGAGCGGTCAGCTCGTCGGTGGGGATGGTGAAGAAGCCCTGGATCTGTCCGGCGTGCAGGTCAATGGTCAGGAAGCGGTCGGCGCCGGCCACGGTGATGAGGTCGGCCACCAGCCGGGCGGTGATGGGCACGCGGGGCTGATCCTTCTTGTCCGTGCGCCCGTAGCCGTAGTAGGGCACCACGGCGGTGATGCGGCCGGCGCTATCGCGCCGCAGGGCATCCATGAAGATCAGCAGTTCCATGAGGTTGTCGTTGGTGGGCGGAGCAGTGGGCTGGATGAGGAAGACATCTTTGCCACGCACGCTCTGCCCCAGCCGGACGAAGGTGTTGGTGTTGGCGAATTGATGGACGTCGGCCTCGCCCAGCGATAAGCCCAGGTAGACGGCGATCTCCTCGGCCAGCGGCCGGTTGGCCGTGCCGCTGAAGACCATCAATTCTCCGTACAGATCGTACCCGGTCTCGTGCTCCGCCTTGCTCATCTCGCATCCTCCTCTGCCCGCCACTCCTCCCGCAACATCCCCATGATCAGCTCATCCACGTAACGTCCCTCCGTGAACTGGCTCTGGCGCAGCCGCCCCTCGCGGCGGAAGCCCAGCTTCTCGTAACAGCGTATCGCTCGCTCGTTGAAGTCATAGACGTGTAGGAAGACACGGTGCAGGTTCAGTTCCTCGAAAGCGAAGCGCAGCAAGGTACGCATGGCGTCGGTGCCGTAGCCCTGGTTCCAGTACTCCTTCTCGCCGATGCTGATGCCGCAAACGGCGCTGCGGTTCTTCCAATCAATGCTGTGCAAGCCCAGGTTGCCGATGGGCACGCCCTCGGCGGTCTCGATGGCGAAGACGTGTCTGCTGTCGTCCTCCAGTTGCCTCTCGAACCACTGCTCCTCCTGGGCTTCCGAAAGGGGCAGGTACATGCTCAGGTACTGCCGCACCTCGGGATCGTTGAACCAGCCGAGGAACAGGGGAATATCGCTGCGCTCGATGGCCCGCAGACGGGTCTTTTCACCGACGATCATGGGATTCCTCCAGCTTTCAGCAGCCGCTCGGCAGCGGTGTAGGGGTCCAACTCCCGCGCCAGCACCTGTTCGACCAAAGCCTGCAGACGTTCGTCCGGCACGCGGGCGCGCAGCCGGGCCAGCAGCTCCGCCCGCAGGATCGTCTCCAGCTCGCCGGCCACGCGCGCCCGCTCCCGCCGCTCGAAGAGATGGCTCTCGTGCAGGTAGGCAGCGTGGGCCTCGACGGCTTCCAGCAGATCGTCCACCCCCTGACCAGTGAGGGCCACGGTCTTGATGATCGGCGGCTGCCAGCCGTCGCCGGCCCGGCTGCTCGTTCCTGTCGCCTGGGGCGCCAGCCCCTGCATCATCTCGATGGCCAGCACGGCGTGGTCAGCCCCCTCGCGGTCGGCCTTGTTCACGGCGAAGACGTCGGCGATCTCCATCACGCCGGCCTTGATGGCCTGCACCTCGTCGCCCATGCCCGGCGCGGCCACGACGACCACGGTGTGAGCGGCGCTGGCCACCTCCACCTCCGCCTGGCCCACGCCCACCGTCTCCACGATGACCCGCTGGAAGCCGGCGGCGTCGAGCGCCAGGATGACGCCGGCCGTGGCCTGGGCCAGACCGCCCAGGCTGCCGCGGGTGGCCATGCTGCGGATGAAGACGCCGGGGTCGCCGGCCAGATCGCGCATGCGGATGCGGTCGCCCAGCAGCGCGCCGCCGGAGAAGGGGCTGGTGGGGTCCACGGCCACGATGCCCACGGTCACGTCGCGACTGCGGTAGCGCTTGGCCAGCGCGTTGACCAGGGTGGACTTGCCCGTGCCCGGCGCGCCGGTGACGCCGACGATGTGTGCCCGGCCGGTGTGCGGATAGAGCGCGGCCAGCGCGGCGTGCGCCTCCGGCCCATCGTTCTCGACCAGGGAGATGGCGCGGGCCAACGCGCGCCGGTCTCCGGCGAGCAGTTTAGCTACAAGTTCCATATCGCATCAGCTATCGGGGATCAGGTCTCAGGGATCAGTAATCAGGTATCAGGGGGTACTGTTCTCCTGATCACTGATTTCCTGATCACCGATCCCCGTCCCCCGCGAGTTCCTGACGGATGAAGGCCACGATGTCCTGCGTGTTCGTCCCCGGCCCGAAGATGCCGCGGATGCCCGCCGCCCGCAGCGCGGCAACGTCCTCGTCAGGAATGATGCCCCCGGTGAGCACCAGGACGTCGTCCATACCCTGTTGACATAACAGCTCCATCACCCGCGGGCAGAGGGTCATGTGCGCGCCGGAGAGGATGGACAGGCCCACCACGTCCACGTCTTCCTGCAGCGCGGCCTCGACGATCATTTCCGGCGTCTGGCGGATGCCGGTGTAGATGACCTCCATGCCGGCGTCGCGCAGCGCCCGGGCCACCACCTTGGCCCCCCGATCGTGACCGTCCAGACCTGGTTTGGCGACGAGAACTCGGATTTTGCGTTGGGGCATTTCTGTGAACTCCTCGTGCAAGGTTGCTTGAAGTTTGGGATCGCGAGATCGCTGTATCCACCGCTGGAGAATGAAAGACGACAGACGAATGACGAACGACGGACGGCCTGTTCGTCGTCCGTCCCTGGTCGTTGGTCACCAGTATACCATCTCTCGCCGCCTCTGCAAAGCGCAGAGGCAGAGATTGACGCCAGACTCGATCGCTTTCGAACCGCAGAGACCACTGAGCACGCTCAGGAAGTCAAAGGATCTCTGCGTGCTCCGCGTGCCCGGCGGTGAGGAAAGGACAGCAACACGAAACAAGCAGACTACCCGAAAGGAAAGGAACCCCCGAAGCCGGCAAGCCCGCGGGGATTCCTGGGGGAGAGGGGAAGTCGGGCATTATCCCCAATACACCTGCGGATTCACGCAGTTCGGCAACCGCTCGCCCCGCAGGCCGGCGAGGAGGTTGGCCGCGGCCATCTCGGCCATCTGGTTGCGGCTGTTGATGCTGGCCGAAGCGATGTGCGGCAAGATCAGGCAGTTGGGCAGGGTGAGCAGCGGGCTGTCCAGAGGGATAGGCTCCGGCTCCGTCACGTCCAGCGCCGCGCCGGCGATGTCACCGTTCACCAGCGCCTGGTAGAGCGCCCCGGGATCCACCACGGGGCCGCGGGAGGTGTTGATGAGCACAGCCGACGGCTTCATCAGCTGGAGCGCCCGCGGGCCGATCAGGTGCTGGGTCTCCTCCGTCAGCGAGACGTGCAGGGTGACGAAGTCCGCCTGGCGCAGCAGATCGTCGAGGGGCAGGAACTCGGCGCCCAACTCGGCGGCGGCTTCCTCGTTGGGGTAGACGTCGTAGCAGACGATGCGCATGTTGAAGCCGCGGGCGCGGCGGGCCACCGCCTGCCCGATACGCCCGAAGCCGACGACGCCCAGCGTGGCCTCCCACAAGTCGGCGCCCAGCAGCAGCATCGGCCCCCAGGTCTTCCACCGCCCCGCCTTGACGTAGGCGGCGGCCTCCACGACGCGGCGGGCGGCGCTGGCCAACAGCGTGAAGGCGAAATCGGCCGTACACTCGGTCAGCACGCCCGGCGTGTTGCCGACGGGAATGCCCCGTTTCGTCGCCTCGGCCACGTCCACGTTGTCGAAGCCGACAGCCATCTGGCTGATGACCCTGAGCTGCGGCCCGGCCGCGTCCATAAGCTCAGCGTCAATGGGATCGGTGAGCAGGCAGAGCAGGCCGTCCAGCCCCCTGACTTTACCCAGAAGGATGGCCTTGGGCGGCGGCATCTCATCTTCCCAGACTTCGGCCTTGCAGAAGTCCCGCACCTGCATCAGCCCCTTGTCGGGAATGATGCGCGTCACAAACACCTTGGGCTTATCAGACATGGAGCACCTCCTGATCCATCAGATCCATCAATCCCTCTGCCCATAGTATACCACAGAACGCTCGTTGTGCCAGGACTCACATTGCCAGGTCTGGTTTGACAAAATCGCCACTTTGCGGTTCAATGGGGACATGCAAAAAGCACCCGTGAGCAAGGAAACCATCCTCGTCGTGGACGACGAGCGGAATATCATCGAGCTGGCGCGCCTGTACCTGGAGAAAGAAGGATATCAGGTGGTCACCGCTGCCGACGGCAAGGAGGCGCTGGCCCAGGCAGAGGCGGCCCGCCCGGCGCTGGTGGTGCTCGACCTCATGCTGCCGAAACTGGACGGCTGGGAGGTGTGTCGCCGCTTGCGGGCCGAGTCGGACCTGCCCATCATCATGCTCACGGCCCGCTCCGACGACGTGGACAAGATCGTCGGCCTGGAGTTGGGCGCCGACGACTACCTGACCAAGCCCTTCAACCCCCGCGAGTTGGTGGCCCGCGTGCGGGCGGTGCTGCGCCGCGCCGCGCCGACGGCCAAACCGGACCATCCCCTCACCCTGGCCCAGTTGACCATTGACCCCGCCGGCCGCGAGGTCACCGTGGCCGGCCAGCCCGTGCCCTTGCGCACCAAGGAGTTCGACCTGCTGCACACGCTGGCCCAACATCGCGGCATCGTCCTCACCCGCGATCAACTGCTCGATCTGGTGTGGGGCTACGACTTCTACGGCGAGACCCGCACCGTGGACGTGCACATCGGCCAACTGCGCCGCAAGCTGAAGGGGAGCGGTGTGCACGTCGAGACGGTGCGCGGGGTGGGATACAAGTTGGTCGCAGACCCCAACGGTTTCCAGAACTTCCAAGGGTCTTGACAGGAACACGTGATGCGTGTTGCGTGAGGCGTGAAAACACGGAACACGCACCACGCAAGAACGGCCTTGTGATGATGCGGATGGGGAACTGGTCGTGATGTTTACTACACTACGCTCTCGACTGATCGGCTCCTATGTGCTGATCATCTTCGTGACCCTGATCATCGCTGCGGCCACGCTGCCGGTGCTGCTGCGCGGCTACCAGGATCAGGCCTCCTGGGCGCGCCTGGACGACCAACTGGAGCTCAGCGCCCGCGCTGTGGCCGATCTCTGGCGGCAGAATCTGCCCGCTCCGGAGATGCTGGCCCAACTGCCAGAGGATGCGGCGGGACCGGGGGGTCGGCTGTTGCTGCTCGACGCCAACGGGCAGGTGCTGGCCGACACCCGCGGGACTCTGGTGGGCCAGCAGATCCCCCAGGCCACGCGCCGGCGGCGGGCGGGCACGCAGCATTACTTCGGCGAGTTCCGCACTCCCCTGGGCCAGCGCATGCTCTACGTAGCCATGCCCCTGCTGCCTCGCCTCCTGCCGCAACACTCGCCGATTCTGGCGCAGATCGCCCCCGCCGGAGGTCTGCAGGCACTGGCCGACCTGGGACGCAGGCTGCTGATCGCCGGCGCGGTGGCCCTGGCACTGGGGCTGCTGCTGGCGCTGCTGCTGGCCCGTTCCATCAGCCGCCCTCTGGCGCACATCACGCAGGCCACGGAAGAGGTCGCCCGCGGCAACCTGGATCACCGGTTGACGGTCGAAGGCCCCGACGAGGTGCGCAGCCTGGCCGAGAGCTTCAACGTCATGGCCCAGGAGGTGAAGGCTTCCCGCCAGGCGCAGCGGGACTTCGTGGCCAACGTCTCCCACGACCTGAAGACGCCGCTGACCTCCGTCCAGGGCTTCTCGCAGGCGCTGCTCGACGGCACGGCGGCCGGCGCCACCGCGCAGCGGGAGGCGGCCCAGGTCATCCACGACGAGGCGGCGCGCATGAACCGCATGGTGGAGCAGTTGTTGGAACTGGCCCGCTGGGACGCCGGGCAGATCGCCCTCGCTCAGGACGCAGTGGATTTGCCGCAACTGCTGCGCACGTGTGCGGAGCGGATGGCCTGGCGGGCGCAGGAAAAGGGGGTGGCGCTGAACGTGGAAACGCCGCCGCTGCCGCCGCTGCGGGGCGACGGTGACCGCTTGCTGCAGGTCTTCAGCAACCTGCTGGACAACGGGCTGACGCACACGCCGGCCGGCGGCTCGATCACCCTGGCCGCCGAGGGGGTGGAGGGCCAGGCGGAAGTGGAGATCACGGTCACGGACACGGGGCCGGGCATCCCCGCCGAGGAGTTGCCGCGCATCTTCGAACGCTTCTATCGGGTGGACAAGGCGCGGGCCGGCAGCCGCCGTGGCTCAGGGCTGGGGCTGGCCATTGTCAAGGAAATCGTGGAGGCGCACTCCGGGCAGGTCTGGGCCGAGAGCGTCGTCGGCCTGGGCACGCGGTTCATCGTGAGACTGCCGGCCGCACAGTAGGTTCAAAGTTTCAGGTTCCGGGGTTTCAGGTTGCAAGACACAGAAGGCGACCCATTGCTGACCTTGAACCTTGGAACTTTGAACCTTCGAACCGAGAAAGGACAACTCATGGACACCGAACAATTCATCAAGCAAGCCGAAGCGTTCCTGAGCGAGATCGAGCGGGAGTTCTACCTGGTGGGTGCGGGGCGCAAGGAGCAACTGGAGATCGCCGCCATCTTCGACCGCTACCCCGGCCTCTTCAGCCGGGAGGCGGTGCAAGCGCGGTTGCAGGAGCAGGCAGGGGCCGTTGATCCCGTCGCCGCCCGCTACCTGGCCGGTTTCGCCGCCGACGGCTACCTGGAGGACGCGGTCAAAGCGCTGAGCGAGGAGATCACCAACCGTGAGTTGGCGGCCACGGTGGCCTGGGACGGGGAGGAGCTGCCCTACCGCCAGGTGCGCTCCGTGCTGGCCCAGGAGCCCGACCAGACCCGCCGCCACGATCTGCACCGCCGCCAGTTGGCGGTCACCGCGCAGCAGCACGACAGGCGGGCCGAGCGGTTGCAGCGGCTGCACGGCGAAGCCACCTCCCTGGGCTTCTCCGGCTACACCCCGCTCTACGAGACGCTGAAGGGGTTGGAGCTGCCGGCGCTGGCCGAGACGATGCGGCTTCTGCTGAAACAAACCGAGGCCGCCTACGCCGGGCGGCTGGAGGATACGCTGATCGCTGCCAGGGTGGCCCCTGACGCCGCCGACACCTCTGACATCGTCTACTGCTTCCGCGCCGCTCAGTTCGACCGCTACTTCCCCGCCGATGAGATGGCGCGCAGCCTGCAGCGCACCATGAGCGGCCTGGGGTTGGTCAAGGGCGACGATTTCGGCTTCATCCTGGACATCGAGCCGCGGCCTAAGAAGTCGCCGCGGGCCTTCTGCGCCTCCGTGCGCGTGCCCGACGAGGTGTACCTGGTGATCAAGCCGCAAGGCGGCAGCGACGACTACGACGGCTTCTTCCACGAGGCCGGGCACGCCACGCACTACAGCCGCATCGCCCCCGACGTCCCCTGGCCGCTGCGCTGCCTGGGCGACACCGACATCACCGAGACCTACGCCTTCCTGTTCCACTACCTGGTGCACAACCCCCGCTGGCTGCGGGACGTGCTGGGCATCCCCTTGAGCGCGGCCGAGGAGTTCCGCCGCTTCGTGCTCTTCAAGAAGACCTGGTTCCTGCGCCGCTACGCGGCCAAGTTGCGCTACGAGCTGACGCTGCACGAGGGCGATCCGGCGCAAACCTGCCAGGCCTACGCGGACACGCTGGCGGAAGCCCTACAAGTGCAGATCGCCCCCGAGAACAGCCTGGCCGACGTGGACGATGGGCTTTACGTGGCCCAGTACCTGCGGGCCTGGATCTTCGAGGCCATGCTGCGTCGCTTCCTGGAACGGGAGTTCGGCGAGGCGTGGTGGAACAGCCGCGACGCCGGCTGGTTCCTGCGCGACGGGTGGTGGCGGGGACAGGCGCAGCCGCTCACGGCGCTGGCACGGGAGATCGGTTACGACCGGCTGGACGCCCGCCCGCTGGTGGAGGAGCTGCTGGGGCTGTGGTGATCAGCCGATGAAGGCGATGGGTAGGGGCAGGTCTGAGACCTGCCCCTACGAGGGCTGCACCAGCACTTTGAGGCATTCTTTGCGGACCATCAACCCCAGCCCCTCGTGGATGTTCTCCAGAGACACGCGATGCGTGATGACCGCCTCGGCGTCAATCTTCCCCTCGGCCATGAGGCGGAGGCCCTTGGCCACGTGCTCCGGCCGCGAGTCGGAAGCGCCCACGATGCGCAGCTCGCCGTAGTGGATGGCGCGGCTGTCCAAGGTGATGTCCGCGTCCTCCTTGGGCAGGCTGGCGAAGAGGCTGATGGCGCCGCCCTTGCGCACCAGGCCGATGGACTGCTCGTGCGCCTCACGCGTGGGCCCGGCGACGATGACCACGTCCGCTCCCAGTCCCGCCGTGCGTTCCCTGACCACGGAGGCCACATCTTCGTGCGCCCCGTCAATGACGACGACGTCCCGCAGCCGGCGGCGCAGCAGCGACAGCCGCGGCTCCGAGCGCTGCACGATCATCACCTCCGCCGCGCCCAGGGCCTTGGCCAACTCGGCGTGCAGCGCGCCCAGCGGGCCGCCACCAATGATCACCACCCGGTCCCCGGCCCTGACACCGGCCAGCTCCTGGGCGTTGACGGCGCAGCTCAGCGGCTCGCTCAGCGCCGCCGCTTCGTCGGACACCGCGTCCGGCACCTTGAGCACGTTGCCGCCCCTGATGGCCAGCGGCGGAATGGCCAACCGTTCGGCAAAGGCCCCGTCAGAGGCCTGGCTGATGGCCTGGGCGTGGGGGCACACGTTGGTCAGGCCTAAATCGCAGATCGCGCACTCCAGGCAGCCTAGCGTCGTGGCCAGGGTGATCCGCTCGCCGGCGGCGAAGCCGGACACGTCGGCGCCGACGTGCACGATGTGGCCGACCATCTCGTGGCCGATGATGCGCGGGGGCCGCCAGCGGGGGTGGCCGATGGTGGCCAGTTTTTTGTCGGAGCCGCAGATGGCGCAGTAGTGCACCTCGGCGATGAGGTTGTCCCTGGTCGGCACCGGCTCGGGGCACTCTTCCACCCGGATGTCGCCGGGTGCATGGTAGACGGCTGCTTTCATGGCGTCCTTCACTCCGTGGGATAGATTGGGGGCGGGACTGCTCCACGTCCATTGTACCACGAATCGCGGCCCGGGGCAACGTGCTGACGGCTCCTGAAGAGCATTTGCCTCGTTCCAACACTGATGCTATACTCTGCCCACTGTTTTCCTTCAACAGGAACTTCCCCCCGCCCTGGCGATGGCAAGCGTTCGCCCCTACTCTTCCATTCCAAGGAGGCCAACAATGAACCTGAAACTGGACTACAAGAAGACCTTCCTGATCGGCTTCGGCTTCTTCGGCACCAGCGTCATGTGGGCGCTCTACAACACCTACGTGCCCATTTACCTGCAAGCGGGCAATCCGGCCTTCGACTCGCAACTGGCCGTGCAAACCTTCGGCTTCGGCCTCAGCGCCACCCTCACCGGGATCATCATGACGCTGGACAACATCGCCGCCTTCTTCATCCAGCCCCTCATGGGGGCCCTCAGCGACCGCACCTACACGCGCATCGGCCGCCGCATGCCCTACATCCTCATCTTCGCGCCCATCGCCGTGCTGGCCTTCGCCCTCATCCCCCTCGTCCCCCAGATGATTCCGGCATCCCTGAACGGGCAGGTGGGGCAGCTCAGCGGGCTGTTCGCTTTCTTCGTCGCCGCGCTGGGCGTGATGCTGCTGGGCATGGCCGTCTTCCGCACACCAGTGATCGCCCTGATGCCCGACCTGACCCCTTCGCCGCTGCGCTCCAAGGCCAACGGGGTGATCAACCTGATGGGCGGGCTGGGCGGCGTGCTGGCCTTCCTGGGCGGCGGCCTGCTCTACAAGATGTATCGTCCGCTGCCCTTCTGGGTGGGCGGCGCGCTCACGCTCATCGCCGTGGCCATCCTCTTCTGGAAAGTCAAGGAGCCCAAGAAGTTGGTGGAATCGGCGGCGCAGCAGGAGGAAGGGATGGGGGTCTTTAGCGGCCTGCGCCACATCCCGCCGGAGAACGTGCGCAGCCTGGTGCTTTTGATCCTGGCCATCTTCTTCTGGTTCGTCGGCTACAACGCCATCGAGACCTTCTTCAGCTCCTACGGCGTGGTCACGTTGGGGGTGAGCGAATCCACGGCCAGCATGATCCTCAGCGTAGCCTACGTCACGTTCATCCTCTTTTCCATCCCCAGCGGCTTCATCGCCACCCGCTTCGGGCGCAAGCGGACGATCATCGTGGGGTTGGTCATCTTCGCCGTGCTGCTGATGATCGCCTTCTTCACGCCGGTCGTGCCGGCGGTGGTGGCGCTGCTGGCAGTGGGCGGGCTGGCCTGGTCGCTGGTCAACATCAACAGCCTGCCCATGGTGGTGGACATCTCCACCTCGGAGGAGGTGCTGGGCACCTACACGGGGCTGTACTACGTGGCGGGGACGCTGGCGGCGGTGGTGGGGCCGATTCTCAACGGCTGGGTCATTGACCTGACGGGCCAAAACTACAACATGATCTTCCTGGTCACGCCGGGGTTCTTCGTGCTGGCCATTCTCTGCATGCTGGGGGTGACCAAGGGGGAAGCGAAGAGCACGTGATGCGTGAGACGTAAAACGTGAAACGTAATTCGTAAAGCGTAAGGACGGTCACACATCATGTGTTACGTTCACGCATTACGCTTTACGTTTTACGCATTACGCTTTACGACCCTGGACAGCCCAATCTCCTTCCATCTCCCATTCACTTGCGTCCCACTGCAGATCGTCCAGCGCGGCGGGCAGGTCGGCCAGGTCGGCGAGGACGCGGCCCAGGGGATGGGCGGCCACGGCCTGTGCGCACCAATCGGGCGTGTACGCCGTGCGCAGCAGGAAGAAGGGGATGGACATCATCAGCGGCAGCGCGCCGGGCATGGAGAAGGTGTCGGCCACCACCGCCAGTGGCGAGCCGTCGGCGGCGGCCCGGCGCAGCGCCTCGTAGTACGCCGGGCGGCGCAGGTCAATGCGATGCCGCTCATCCACCGGCCAGACCTGGATGTCGCCCAGAGCCGAATGCGGGAAACGCTGTGGCCAGGCGGGATCCATGTCGTACTGCCGCGTGTCGCCCAGCACGGCGACCTCGTGCTCCCGTTCGCCCAGCCCCAGCGCCCCCAGGTGACGGCGCACCTTGTCGCCCAGGGAGTTGGTGAGGATCACTGGTGAGCGGTGGGGGTGCTCGAGCAGGGTCAGGAGCACCTGGCGGGCGGCGGGTCGAAACACCGGCGACAGCTCCGCCGTGTGGCGGTGGAAGAGGTGGTTGACGCAGTCCATGATGGGGTCGTATTGCGCCTGGGGGAAGGCGGCGGCCACGGCTGCAGCGTAGGCGGGGTTCTCCCCCAGCATCACCAGCAGCGTGGTGGTGTTGAGGATGAAGGCCCCCTCGTCGCTGGTGGTGGCCAGCAGCCCGTTGACCCACCAGCCGTAGCGGTGCGGCGTCCGCAAGAGCCGCGCCCGCGTGGCCGCGTAATCGTCGGCCAACTGCTCCCGCGGCGCGCCGAGGATCTCGCGGGCCAGCGTGTCCAGCGACCTCGCGGCCAGCGCCGCCACCTGTTCCTCCTCGGCCGTCAGCGTGCCGTCCCAGTCAATGATGACTTTGAAGCCTTGTGTCATCGGTGCTCCTGTGTGCGGCAGGGGGTTTGATGCAGCGTGTTGCTTGATCCGTGATGCGTGAAGCGTGATCCGTGTTGCGTGAGGAAAGTCACGGATCACGCATCACTGGTCACGAATCACGTTTCATTCTCCACGTAGCGCAAGCAATAGACGTTGCCGGCCCCATCCCCCGTCACAATGGTCAGGCCATCAGGAGCGAGGGCGAGACACCATAGCGATCCCTCCAGCGCGATGGTGGCCAGGCTTGCATCGAGCCCAGTCGAGATGTCCCACACCTTCAGGGTGCGGTCATCGGACGCCGAGATGGCCCGCCGCCCGTCCGCCGTCACCGCCACGGAGCGCACCAGGGACTCATGTCCGGCCAGGGTGCGCTCCTCCTGGCCCGTGGCCAGGTCCCAGACCTTGAG
>JACNHM010000139.1 GCA_014383605.1 Chloroflexota bacterium | reverse complement strand
TGAGTAACGAGTCAACGAGGTAATGAGTAATGCGTAAACGAGGGAATCGTTACTCGTTGCCCCGTTACCTCGTTAACTCGTGCCTCATTGACTTTCCAGGCGATCTCATCAATAACATCAATATAGGAGGAACTGAGAATGAGTGAGAAGCTACTAGATGTGATACGGAAGCGAAGGACTATCCGCAAGTTCACCGACGAGGACGTGAGCGAAGAGCAGGTGGAGACGCTGTTGGAGATGGCCATGTGTGCCCCCAACCGGCTCAATCGTCAACCCTGGCACTTTGTCGTCATCCGCGACAAGAATCTGCAAAAGCAAATGGCCGATATTTTGCGCATCCACCCCTACCTCGAGACGGCGCCTGTGGTGATCGCAGTGTGCGGCTTGCCCGATGCTTCGCCGACCTGGATGATGGACGTCAGCGCGGCCACGGAGAACATGCTGTTAGCGGCCACGGACATGGGGCTTGGAGCGGCTTGGGTCGGCGCTCCGGACACTGTACTGTGGGACCTGCTCGAGGAGGCCCTCTGCGACGCGCTTGCCATTCCACTCAACGCGCGCATTCCGGTGCTGGTGGCTGTGGGGCATCCTGCCCAAGAGCTACCATCTCACGGGAAGCATGACCGCTTCGACCGCACAAAGGTGCACTATGGCAAGTGGGGGGAACTGAAGTTGGACTGAAGGGTGGATTCTGATTCAAGTCGCGCTGCGCGAGCAGGATATGATCTGCTTCTGGCGGCGCAAGCGACCAGGGGAGTGAGAAATGATAACCAACGACATGACCATCAGAATCGGCGGGGAAGCGGGCCATGGGGTGGAGTCGAGCGGCGCTGGGTTCTGCAAGGCGCTGGCGCGGGGCGGGCTGCACGTCTTCGGCCTGCCCGACTACTACTCGCGCATCCGAGGCGGACACAACTTCTACTCCGTCCGCGTGAGCGACCAGCCGCTCTATTCCCACGCCGATCCCGTGCACCTGCTGCTGGCGCTGACCGAGGAGACGATCCCGCGCCATCGGGACAAAATCGTCGAGGGCGGCGCTATCGTCTACGACTCCAACGTGGTACAACGGACGGGGGGATTTAACGGACGGACGGGGGAGGGTTCAACGGGCGTTTTGTTCCTGCCGATTCCCTTGAGCGACGTGGCCAAGGAAAAGGCCGGGACCGTGCTGGCTCGCAACACGGTGGCCCTGGGCGTCACGGCGGGGCTGACTGGTTTCGACCTTGAACCAATGCAGAGCGTCATCCGCCAGAACTTTGCCCGCAAGGGACAGGCGGTGGTGGATGGCAACCTGGCGGCCATCGAGGCAGGCTACCAGGAGGGGCGAAAGCACGCCGCCGATTTCTCCTTCAAGCTGGAGAGGATACCAAACGCGCCGCCGCGCATGGTGCTCAACGGCACGCAGGCTTTCTCCCTGGGGGCGTTGGCGAGAGGCTGCCGCTTCGCAGCGGGCTACCCGATGACGCCGGGCTCGCCGGTGCTGCACTGGATGGCGGCCCATTCGGCTCGCTACGGCGTGGTGCTCAAGCACACCGAGGATGAGATCGCGGCCATCAACATGGCCATCGGCGCTGCCCACATGGGGGCGCGGGCCCTGGTGCCCACCTCAGGAGGTGGCTTCGCGCTGATGGTGGAGGCGCTGGGGCTGGCCGGCATGACGGAGACGCCGGTGGTCATCTACAACGCCCAGCGGCCGGGGCCGTCCACCGGCCTGGCCACCCGCCACGAGCAGGGGGACATGCTCTTCATGCTCTACGCTTCGCAGGGAGAGTTCCCGCGCTTTCTCCTGGCTCCGGGCACGCACGAACAGTGCTTCGTGGCTGGCTGGCGGGCCTTCAACCTGGCGGAGAAGTACCAGACGCCGGCCCTGGTGCTCAGCGATCACTACCTGGCGGTGGCGGTTCGCACCCTGGAGCTCGACGCCTTTGATTTCGAGGCGGTGGAGATTGATCGGGGAGAGCTGTTGAGCGAAGCGGACTTGGACGCGCTGGATGGGGATTACCTGCGCTATCGGATCACGAGCTCAGGCGTCTCGCCGCGAGCGGCGCCCGGCCATCCCAGGGCGGTCTACGTGGCTGCTGGCAACGAGCACGACGAGAGCGGGTCTATCACCGAAGAGGCGGAGATGCGCGCGGCACAGGTGGAGAAGCGGCAGCGCAAGCTGATCGGCATGGCCGAGGAGATGTCCGGCCCGCTTCGATATGGTCCCCCAGAGGCAGAAGTCACCTTCGTCAGTTGGGGCTCAACCTACGGCCCGCTGCGGGAGGCGGTGGATCGGTTGAACAACGGACAGGGGGGATTAAACGGACAGCAACGGACAGGTCGTGCCAATCTCCTGCATTTTGTGGACTTGTGGCCTTTCCCCGTCGAAGCGGCGACGGCGGCCTTTGAGCAGGCTCGACGGCTCGTAACAGTCGAGGTCAACGCCACCGGACAACTGGCCACCCTCGTCCGCAGCCAGACTGGACGCCAGATGGACGGCACAATCCTGAAGTATGATGGTCGGGCTTTTACTCCAGGATACATTACGAGTTTCGGGTTCTGAGTTCCGAGTTTCGAGTTAACCTGAAACCCGAAACCCCAAACTAAAGTAGGATGTGAACCATGGTTACTCGTAAGGACTTTGATAGCCCCGTCCCGCCCACCTGGTGCAAGGGATGTGGCAACTATGGCATCATGAACGCGGTCAAGATGGCCCTGGCCGAGCAGGACATTGCACCTCACCAGGTGGTCATCTTCACTGGCATTGGCTGTGGCAGCAAGCTGCCGCACTATATGAAAGTGAGCGGTTTCCACACCATTCACGGCCGTGCCCTGCCGGTGGCCACGGGGGCCAGGCTGGCCAACCACGGGATCAAGATCATGACTGTCCACGGCGACGGCGATGGGTACGGCATGGGGCTGGGCCACATGCTCCACGCCATTCGCCGCAACATCGGCATCGTGGACGTGGTGCAGAACAACCGGGTCTACGGCCTGACCAAGGGCCAATACTCGCCGACCAGCGACGCCGGCATGCGCACCCCCACTTCGCCAGAGGGAGCCATTGACCGGCCGGTGCCGCCACTGGGGCTGGCCATCGCCGCCGGCGCCACCTTCGTCGCCAGGGGTTTCCCTGGTGAGCTGCGCCACCTGGTCTGGCTCATCGGAGAGGCTTTGCAGCATCCGGGTTACGCCCTGGTGGACGTGCTTCAGCCCTGCGTCACCTTCAACCGGCCCAGCTCCTACGACTTCTACAACCCCCGCGTGTACAAGCTGGAAGATACCGACCACGACGTGACGAACAAGACCGCCGCCTGGGAGCTGGCCTACGAGTGGGGCGAGCGTATTCCCATTGGGATTTTCTATCGTGTGGAGCTCGGTCAGAGACCTTCGCCCAACGGTGTGCCCTCGTACGAGGAGCAGGTGCCAGCGCTGCAGGCCGGGCCGCTGGTGAAGCAGCCGCTGGAGAAGCTGCGGCCGGAGCAGATAGAGGAGCTGCGGGCAGAGGTCATTTGAGCATGTCCGTGGAGATGGTAAAGTCGGTGGTGACCAGCATAATCCTGGCGCTGGCTCTGGTACAGGCCCTGGGGATGGCGCAGGTGCGGGGTTACGTGCGCCTGTTGCCTGTTGAGAAAAAGCGATTGGTGCAGTGGCATCGCCTGGGGGGCGCAGCCACGCTGCTCTTGGCTTTGGCGGTGGCCGCGATGTGCGTGTTCGGCGAGAGGTATGCGTACTATTCGCCGCGTGTGCAGGCCCACGCGGTGATGGGTGTCGTGGCGATCCTCGTCCTGGCGGTCAAAGCAGTGATCACCAACCGCTTCCGTCGCTACCTGCGCTACGCCCCGGCCCTGGGTGCTGGGGCGGGCTTGTTGATCCTGGGCACTTTCATGGCCAGCGCGCTGTGGTACTTTGTTCAGATGGCTTGATTGAGCACTCTCAAATTGAAAAGAGTGTGGCCAAAATCTGTGGAAAGTAGTAGCGACTTCAGTCGCTTGGAACGACTAAAGTCGTCACTACCACAAGTTTGGCCCCCCCCAATTGAAAATTGGAGGAGGAATAGGATTGAGTAAGCGTATACTGGTCATATTCATAATTGTGTCCCTGGCAGTGCTGTTGGCATCGCTATTTGCCGCCTGTGGTGGCCCAGCTC
>JACNHM010000357.1:2041-4175 GCA_014383605.1 Chloroflexota bacterium | reverse complement strand
CCCACAGCATCAACCGGTGTATTGAGAAGTGCCCTGACCGTCTCCTCGCTCTCCCGCAGCATGCGCTTGACCTGCTCGTGCTCGGCCTGTGCGGCTTCCAGTTCGGCGATCCGCTGGCGCAGTGCGGCCAGTTCAGCAATGAGTTGTTCTTGGGACTTATGGTCAGTTTTCATCGCTAGCCTGATTAACCTGACATAACATGGCTGCTGGTCAGGAGACCAGCAGGAAGCGGGACATGGCTTTGCCCGGGAAGCGACTTGCGCATCGGGCCGTTCCTTAACAGCGGCTATTGTAGCAGCATTTCGTCCGTTTGGCAACAGGGGCGGGGCAAGCAGGGTAATTCAGAATCGTTTGAACGATAGCCGAGCAGGTAAAACAGGCCAGCAGGGGAGGGAGGTAAACATATTGACATAATCACAAACACGTACACGGGCCGTGGCGAGTGCGCAGAAGCGACGGCGACCTTGCCGGACAGAACTCGCCGCGCCGGGAGGCATTGGCACGTCGGTACAGGCAAGCAGCAGCGAGGGCAGTCCCTGGCAACGATGTCAGTGGGGGGATCCGATCTGTAGATGGGCAGTGGCGAGGGCAAGCAGGAGACTACCAGGCTGGGATTGATTGGACGCGGACAAACACGGATTCCTGCTTCTCTCCGCGTCTTTCCATGTTGTTCATCTGTGCCCTATTTTCCACTCCCCAACTGTGCATAGCGGCAGTGGGGAGGTGCTCACAGGCTCCTCGCGATGTTAATACTATGTATGTTATGTCACCTCTACTCCTCCGGCGGATGGGCTTTTGACATAAAGACGAAAGCAGGCCCTGCGGGGGAGAGAGACGCCGGGGCCGTGCAGCGACGGCGGAGGTCTCGGCTCGGCGGCCTGCGTGACCCAAATCATTTGCCACGCCACACCTTGTGTGTTACAATTGGTGCACAGGGCACCAGGGTTTGTCTCGCCGGGCGCTTCTGGCGGCTCGGCTCTGCAACGCCCCTGTGTTATGTTAACTAATCTATGGAGTAGCTCATGCGTACCTTTCGCATCTTCCTAGGACTTTTGCTGGCCGTCGCCCTGCTCTGCGGCGCGTATCTGGCCGGTCTCGGCACCTACTGGCTCATCGGCCGCGCCCGCGCCCAGCCCAGCGAGGCAGAGGCCCAGAGCCTCAGCGCGTTCTGGGAAGCGTGGCACCTCCTGGACGGCGAATTCCTGGGCGATAAGCCCTCCGATGTGCAGCGGGCCTATGGCGCTGCACACGGCATGGTAGCCAGCTTCGAGGACCCCTACACCGTTTTCGTGGAGCCGCAGCCCCGGGAGCTGGAGCGGGACGAGCTGCGGGGTCACTTCGGCGGCATCGGCGCCTGGGTGGGCCAGGACGAGGAAGGCCACATCGTGCTCACGCCGATGAAGGACTCGCCGGCGGCGTTGGCCGGCATCCAGGAGGGCGACATCATCGTCGCCGTGGACGGTCAGGACACCGTGGGCATGGCCCAAGATGACGTGGTGGCGCTGATCCGGGGCCCCGTGGGCAGCACTGTCCAGCTGACCATCCGCCGGGCCGAGGTGGAGGAACTGCTGGAGTTCGAGATCGAACGGCAGACGATCGAGCTGCCCACCGTCGAATACCGCCTGCTGGAAGAGGAACCGGAGACCGGCTACGTGTCCATTCGCCTCATCGGCGAGCGCACCCCCGACGAGCTGAAGGATGCCTTGCGCGACCTGCGGGAGCAAGGGGCGACCCGGCTGATCCTCGACCTGCGCCACAATCCCGGCGGCGCGCTGCTCGCTTCGGTGGACGTGACCAGCCAGTTCCTGCCCGGTGGCGTGGTGCTGTACGAGGAGCGTAAGGACGGCCAGGAGAAGCCCTACTACGCCGCACGCAGCGGCCTGGCCCTCGACTGGCCGCTGGCGGTCCTGGTGGACGCGGCGACGGCCAGCGGCGCGGAGATCATCGCCGGCGCGTTGCAGGATCACGGCCGCGCCCGCCTGATCGGCGAACAGACCTTCGGCAAGGGGTCGGTGCAGCACGTGCACGACCTCAGCGACGGCTCCTCCCTGCACGTCACCGTGGCCCGCTGGCTGACCCCCCACCACCACCAGATTGATCGCCAGGGCCTGACACCAGACGACGTCGTCCCCCT
>JACNHM010000357.1:0-1833 GCA_014383605.1 Chloroflexota bacterium | reverse complement strand
GCAGGATGGGTGATGAGGTGAATGAATGATGGACGTGATACGGAGACTGCTCAGGCTGGCGGCCACCGCCCTGCTGGTGACTATGGTCACGGCGACCGCCTTTTTCGCCGGCTACGGCACAGGAAGGGTTGACGCCTATCCGCACGCGCCGGCGTACGAAGGCGACGTTCCGGAGATGGGTGACGAAACGGCGTCCACTGCGCCACCGACCAGCGCAGTGGATGAGCCTTTCGACGTCTTCTGGGAGGCGTGGGGCTTGCTGCAACGGGACTACTACGGCGATCTGCCCGACAAACAGGGGATGACCTACGGCGCTATTCGCGGTGTGCTGGGATTGCTCGACGACCCCCACACCGCCTTCCTCACGCCGGAGCAAGCGCAGCTATGGACGGCGGGCATCCACGGCAGTTTCGAGGGCATCGGTGCCGTGGTGAACGAGTGGCCCGACGGCGGCGTGCTCATCGTCGAGCCCATTGAAGGACAACCGGCCTGGGAAGCCGGCCTGCGGCGGGACGACGTCATCCTGGCCGTGGATGGGGAGGATGTGACGGAGATGCCGCTGGAAGAGGCCATCGCCCTCATCCGCGGCCCCCGGGGCACGAGCGTGCGGCTGCTGATCCTGCGGGAGGGCGAGCCAGCGCCTTTTGAGGTAGAGGTGGTGCGCGCCCGCATCGAAACGCCGGTGGTCCAGAGCAGGATGCTGGAGGGAGACATCGCCTACCTGCGGTTGGCGGAATTCTCTACCCCCTCGCCGGTCAAGGTGCAGGCGGCGTTGCAGGCGCTGATGACGTTGCAGCCGCAGGGGCTGATCTTCGACCTGCGGGGCAATCCCGGGGGGCTGCTGGACGCGGCGGTGGACGTAGCCAGCTTCTTCGTGCCCGAAGGGGACATCCTCATCGAACGCTGGCAGGATGGGGAGGAGAAACGCTATCCGGCCAGGGGCCAGCCGCTCATCGGCGATGTGCCGCTGGTGGTGCTGGTGAACGGCGCTTCCGCCAGCGCCTCGGAAATCGTGGCCGGGGCCATTCAGGACAGCGGCCGGGGGTTGCTCGTGGGCGAACAGACCTTCGGCAAAGGATCGGTGCAGATACCGCACATACTCAGCGACGGCTCGCTGCTGCGGGTCACCACGGCCCGCTGGTTCACGCCCAACGACCGGGCCATCCACGGCGAGGGACTGACGCCCGACGTGGTGGTGGAGTACACGGTCGAGGACGCCGAGGCGGGCCGCGATGCGCAGCTAGAGCGGGCCATCGAGATCTTGCTTTCTGGCGAAGAGGAGGCGAAAGGATGAGTCGCCGCTGCCGGGCCCGCGAGCTGGGCATGGAGACGGGCCTGCTGGCACCGGGGTCACTCAATGCGATCACCGACGTGGCCGGCGTGCGGGTGGGGCACATCACGCTGATCGAGGGGGACAGCGTGCGCACGGGCGTGACCGCGGTGCTGCCGCACGGCGGCAACCTCTTTCACGAGAAGGTCATCGCCGCCGTACACACGCTGAACGGCTATGGCAAGGCCATGGGCTTCGAGCAGGTGCGGGAGGTGGGCACGCTGGAAGCGCCGCTGCTACTGTGCAGCACGCTGGACGTGGGCCGCGTCGGCGACGCGGTGATCCGTTGGATGCTGGAGCAGAATCCGGCGCTGGGCCGCACGGCAGACACCGTCAACCCGCTGGTGGTCGAATGCTTCGACGGCTATCTGAACGACGCCCGCGCCGGCACGATAGGGGCGGAGCACGTCTGGGCGGCCATCGAGGACGCTCACACGGGGCCGGTGGCGGAAGGCAACGTGGGCGCGGGCACGGGTATGAGCGGCTTCGAATTCAAAGGGGGC
>JACNHM010000266.1 GCA_014383605.1 Chloroflexota bacterium | reverse complement strand
ACGTTGCGGCTCTCGTCGAGTTCCTGTATGCGGCATCCCACCACGGTGGCGTCTGGATGACCGCCAGGCACGATCTGGCTCATGTCCATCTGGCGCTCCTCGTAGATGAGGAGGAAGATGTGTCCATCGGACAGAAACTGGAAATCGTGGAAATCGGCGTAGAATCCGTCGGCAGCCATCACGACGTCCACGACGTTGTAGGAAGCGTCCATGACCTGGTGCCTGGACGACCCTCCGACCGTGTACGAGAGCAGGCCATTCACTTGTTTCTTGAAATCCTCGGCGGCCACGAAGACCCTCTTGTAGTAGACCAACTCGCCTGTACCGTCCACAATGAGCAGGTACGGCGCGTAGGGGGTGTCGCCGATTCTGCGCTCGTAGGGCGCGATGAACACGTATCCATCGCTGGCCTCGGGCAAGGCGACCGTGACGGTGATGGGGGGCAGATCAGGGGGCACTGTGACGTACTCAGCCGGGCCCTGGGCGTGCGCCATACCCGCCCAGAAGCCCATGACGATGACGATACCGACACCTACACCCCGCCTGCACATCAGGTCTCCTCCCGAGGCCTGCCAGTTGGCGCCAACATGACCGCCATCATGGCGACAGCAGCCGCACGACCTCCTCGAATACCTCCATCACCCGCTCCGCCTGGGCGTCGCTGATCACCAGCGGCGGCTTGATCTTGACCACGTTGCCCCTGCCGGCGTACTTGGCCGTGCCCAGCAGCACGCCCCGCTGGAGGGCCTCCTTCTCAAAGCGATAGGACTCCTCTCGCGCCGGCTCCTTCGTCTTCCTGTCGCGCACCAACTCGATGCCAATCATCAGCCCCGGCCCGCGCACGTCGCCGATGAGTTCGTACCTGTCCTTCAACTCCAGCAAGCGGCCGGTGAAGAAACCGTTCAGCCGCTCCGCCCGCGCCAGGAGACCCTCCTCCTCCAGCACCTGCAGCGTGGCCAGCGCCGCCACCATGGAGACGGGGAAATGGGCGAAGGTGAAGGAGTGATCTCCCGGCTGAAACCCCTCCAACCCCTGGCGAGAGATGCTGCCCGCCAGGGGGAAACCGCCGCCCAGGGCTTTGCCGAAGACCAGGATGTCCGGCACAGTCTCGTACAGATCGGCGGCGAACATGCGCCCCAGGCGACCGAAGGCGGTCTGCATCTCGTCGTAGATCAGCAGCATGTCGTAGCGGTCACACAGATCCCGCACGGCCCGGTAGTAGGGCTGGGGGAAGTCAATCATCCCCCCGCTGCCCTGGATGGGCTCCATGATCAAGGCCACCGGCTGGCCGTCCACCGCGCTCTCGATGAACTTGCCCATCATCTTCACGCAGAACAGCTCGCAGTCGGGGTAGGTCCGCTCGTAGGCACAGCGGTAGCAATAGCCCTGCGGCACGCGCACGGTGTGTCCCGTGTAGTCGAGGAAGGGAGCTGGATGGGGGTAGCACAGCTCCATCCCCGCCAGCGTGCGCCCGGAGAAGCCGTCCCAAGGCGTGATGAAGAATCTGCGCCCCGGCTTGTTGCGCAGGGCCAGCTTCATGGCCCCCTCGATGGCCGTGGAGCCATGCAGGCAGTAGGCCACCTGGTTGAGATCACCGGGGGCCAGCTCCGCCAAACGTTTGGAGAGCAGCAGCTTGGGCACCGTCTCGAAGCTGCTGCGCACGTGGGTGAAGTATTCCAACTGCTCGCGCACGGCGGCCATCACCCGCGGATGGCACGCCCCCACGCTGAGCGTCCAGGCCTGAGAGGTGCAGTCAATGTACTCCCGGCCGCTCCTGTCCCAGAGGGACGCCCCGCGGGCCCTGGCGACCAGGAGGGGCAACTCGCCGCCCACGGAGCCGCTGAGCAGCGCCCGGCGGCCAGCGGCCAGCTCTTCTTCCGTCGTTTTCTCATACATCTCCCGGACCCACGATGTATCCGACATAGCCACTCCTTTTCCGTTGCCGACGAAGGACGGATGTTCGTCTTTCGTCCTTGGTCATTCGTCAGGTCGTTCGAATGTCTCCAGCACCTGCCCCACCGCTCCGCCCGGATGCGTCTGGCCGAGTTGCTCGGGCGTGTATCCCTTGGCCTCCAGCACCACGGCGCACAGGCCATCGCACATGGCGGAAAAGGCCACGGTGCTGGTGGTGGCCAGGTAGCCCATCAGCTCGTACTCCTGCGGGCTGGGAATGGGCAACACGACCTGACAGGCCCGCGCCAGCGTGGAGTCCAGGTTGTGCACAAAGGCCACCGTGGTCACGCCGCGCTGCTTGGCGATGTCCACCATCTGGTTGACCTCGCTGCTCTCGCCGCCGCGCGACAGGGCCGCCAGCACGTCGCCTGGCGACATCACGCCGCTGTGGCCGTGCAACCCTTGCGCGGGCGACAGGAACATGGCGCGTGCCCCACAGCACGTCAGGTTGTGGGCAAAGCGCTCGCCCACCGCCGCCGAGGCGCCCACCCCCGTCACCCAGATCAGCCCGGAGCATTCGCTCAGCAGGCGGGCGCACTTCCAGAAACCATCGCCCAGCCCCTCGGCCAGGGCCTGGATGGTCTCCGCCTCCCGGCGCATGAGCTGTCTGGCCAAGGCCAGGGCTTTCGTTTGATCCAACTCGCCCATGGCAACCACTCCCCGAAGACCTCTCTCCACTCCTCAGCCGCGGTCGCGCGGGCCGTGCCAGAGGCCGCCCGCGTCGCAGCGCCAGCCGCGCCCCTCCACCTGCAGGGGGTTCTTGGCCCAGCCCGCTTGCACCTTGGCCACGATCTCCGGCCAGGGACGGAGACCGCTCAGCGCGTCGGGGGCGGTGACGTTGAAGCCGCCAGCGGCGCAGGCGTAGCGCACCGTTTCCTCCAGCGTGTGGCCGCGCAGGAAGGCGGACAGGAAGCCGGCGATGCACGAATCGCCCGAGCCCGTCCCGCCGGCGTAATGCTCGACGTGGAAGCTGGGCTCCCACAGCTCGCGGCCGGCCCAGTTGCTCAGGTCGGCCGGCCTGACCTTGCCCATACGCCCCAAGCGCTCCTCGCCCGCCGTGCGCACGTACACGCCGCGGTAGCCGCACTTGATGCCCACCACCTTGCCGCCCATCGCCAGCAGCCGCTCCGACAGACGGCTCAGATCGTCGCCGGTGAACAAGGCCAGCATGTCCTCGCCGCTGCGGGCCTGGTAGTCGTCGAAACGTTCCCGCTCCAGCATGAACAGCAGCTCCTCAGCGCTGGGCAGGAAGATGTCCACGCAGGGCATCACGCCGGCCAGGATGGCCTGCCAATCGGCCTGCCCCGCCTCCGAGTGGGGATCGGGCATGGCCATGTCCAGCGACGTGGTCACCCCCAGCGCCTGGACGCGGCGGAAGATCTCGATGAGATGACGACCTCCTTCCGCGTGCATCAGTTGCATGATGGGCGGATAGCCGAAGTGGAACAGGTCACGCTCGGCCACCAGGTCGTAGTTGACGTCGGCGGCGGAGAAGGTGTCGTTGGTGCCCGGGCGGTGCAGGAACATGCGGTCCAGCCCCGGCGGGTCCAGGACGATGGTGTAGGAGCTGGTTTCCCCAGCAACGACGATCACCCCCTCGGTCACGCCCCATTCCGCCAGGAGCAGGCGGATCAGCGAGCCGAAAGGGTCGTCGCCCACCTTGCCCATCAGCGCCGTGTCAATGCCCAGCCTGATCAGCGCCAGCCCGGTGTTGGAGACCGGCCCGCCGGTGGAAAGCGTGGCCGGCCCGATGTGGCGCAGCTTGCCGGGCACGAAGAAATCGGCGCCGCTCCGCAGCAGCAGGCCGGAAAGGTCGGGGATGATGTCCAGGCAAAGATGGCCAGCCACGACGGCTGGGGGGATGTCATTGCTCATGATGTCACTCCGATGTGGCATTGTACGGCGATACTACTGCCCGAACCACTTCTCTTCCAGGCGCGCCAGCGTGCCCTCCTCCTGCAAGGCCGCCAGCGCCTCGTTGACCGCAGCCAGCAGCTTGGGGGCCTGGCGCGGCACGGCGACGACGTAGGGCACGGACACCAGCGGCGGCCCCACGGCGCGCAGTCCGCCCAGCTCTCGCCGAAACTGGCGCAGGCTGATGGCGTCGGTCAGCGCGGCGTCCGCCTCGCCGGCGACCACGGCAGCCAGCGCGTCCTGCGGCAGCGGGAACGGCAGCAAGGTCAGCCCCTCCAGGCGGCGGCGCAGCTCGCGCCCCTGCACGTCGCCCTCCGAACCCCACTCCACGGCCAGCCGCCGCCCGGCCAGGTCGTCCGGGCTGGCGATGTCCGTCGTCCCCTCGGCGACGACGAGCAACAGCCCCGCCTCGAAGTAGGGAATGGAGTAGGCCACGTCGCGGGTCAGGCGGGGGTCCACAGGCAGTGCCGAGATCACGCTATCGGCCTTGTGCGCCCACAGCGCCGCCACCAGCCCGTCGAAGCCGATGCCCTCGAAGGAGACCTCCACGCCCCAGCGGGCGGCGATGGCCCGCGCCAGGTCCACGTCGTAGCCGATGGGCTGCCCCTCGCCGTCCAGGCTTTCGAAGGGCGGGAAGCTGGGATCCATCCCCACCCGCCAGACCCCGCTGCGCTGGATGCGCGCCCATACCTCGTCCTCACCCCGCCGCACCGTGTGCCAGAGCAGGACCGCCGCCAGCACGGCCAGCAGAGCCAGCGCGGCGACAACCAAAGCCCTCCTGTCCGACCAACGAAAGGGTCTGGGGTGTCTGAAGGGGCCCATCAGACCCCTCAGTTCCCTCAGCCCCTTCATTCCCCTTTTCCCCGATCACTGATCACTGCTCCCGCGCATATTGCTGCACTTCCAGATAGAGAGGTTTGGGCACGAAGTCGGCGGAGACGAAGGTGAAGTAGTCCTGGTAGGTCTGCGTTGGCCAGGGGAAGCGGAAAGCCCACAGGCAGACCGCCTGGCACCAGTCCCACTCCTCCTGCGCTTTCTCGTAAGCGCGGAGGGTGTAGGCGATACGCTGTCCGGGGCGCACGGCCTTGGTCCAGCGGGGGTGATCGTTCCAGCCGC
The DNA here is from genome assembly GCA_014383605.1 of Chloroflexota bacterium. Next base: position 16,875 of record JACNHM010000266.1, on the reverse strand, counting down.
CTTCGGTGACGATGACCGGCTTGTGGCCGTCGCCGTTGCGCAGCATGATCTCCCGCAGTAGCTCCGTGCGGGCGAAGTTGACGGCATCGGCTTCCGCCGGCGCGTCGGGCGGGAACTTCCAGCCGTAGGCGTGAGCGGCCAGGACGTCGAAGTAGGGTGCCGCGCCAGCGTCGTACATGCGCTGCAAGAAGACGAGGTCGTCCATGCCCCACTCGCTGTCAGGGGGAGCCAGGGTGGGGGCCAGCGCGCCGGCCAGCACCTGCACGTTCGGATCGGCCGCCTTGGCCCGGGCATAGGCGATCTGGAGCAGTTCCACGTAGCCTGCGGGGTCCACAGGGCGATAGCCCCACTCCAGGCTCAGGTTGGGCTCGTTCCAGATGATGATGTGGGCCACCCGCCCGCGGAAGTGCTCAACGAAGGCGTAAACGTAGTCACCGAAGCGGTCGAAGTTCTCCTCCGGCAGGTAGGTGTCGAAGGTGCCTTCCGGGCGGGCCCACTCGGGCACGAAGCCCAACCGGGCAATGACCGTCAGCCCCTGCGCTCGGGCGTGATCCACCACCAGGTCGGCGTGATCCCAGTTGAACCGTCCCGGCTTGCGCTCGCTGTAGCCCCAGGGGAAGTACTCCACGATCCAGCTCGCCCCCATCTGGCGCACCATCTCCAGCGTGCGCTTGATCTTGCGCTCCTCCACCTCGTCCGTGAGGCGAGTGTGGACACCGATCTGGGGATTGCGGGTCTGCACCGTCTGCGGCGGGCCAACGATCACCAGGGGGCGGTACGGCGCCAGCAGAAGCAGCAGGAGGCAAGAAACGAGAAGCAAACGACGAAAAACGAGAAACATCGTTGTGTCCTGCATCTTGCCTCTTGCCTCTTGCCTCTTGCCTCTTGCCTCTTGCATCATGTGCTCTTGGGCTTACGCTGCCTGCGTCCGTCACCGCTACTTGTAGCTCTGCAACAGGCTCATCTGCTCCAGATCATCAGCGAAGTCCGGTGTGAGCGAGACCATCTGCGACTCGTGGTTTGTCAACTGGCCTGAGCCATCGAAGTCCAACCGGGCCAGGCCGATGAGCCTCCCGGCGTGGCCAGGGCTGGGCTGCTCCGACGGCAGGATCAGCACCCCGGTGGTCTCGTCCCAGAGGGCGCTGGGCGTTCGGGGCTGAGTCCCACCGACGATGACGTCAATCCCCTCGATCTCCTGCTGCAGTCGCTGCTCCATCGCCTGTCCCACGTGCACCAGAAGGATGATGATATCGGCCTGTGAGCCGAGCTCGGCCACCACCGCCTGCGCTGCCGCCAGCGGATCGCCCACCTGGAAGCCGTGCACGGGGCTGGGCATCATCCCCGTGAGGCCGATGATGGCCACCCGATGCTCGCCCACATCTTTGATCACGTAGGGCTCGGCAAAAAGCTCGCCCTCCAACTCCACGTTGGCCGAAAGGACAGGGAAGGCGGCGTCGGCCATGCGCTGGCGCAATACCTCTGGGCCGAGTTGCAGATCTCCCTCGCCCAAGGCCATGGCGTCGTAGCCCATGAGGTTCATGGCCTCAACGACGGCCTTTCCCTGGCTCTGTTGAGCCGGCCATTGGTCACTGTTCAGGGTATCGCCGGCATCCAGCAACAGCACAGGGGCCGCTGCCGCTCGTTCCTGCTGCACCAGAGTGGCCCGACGGGCCACACCCCCGGTGGGGGGCTGTCAACCGCAGGGCAGCATATAGCCCCAGGTGTCGTTGGTGTGCAGCAGCGAGAGAGCGAGCGGCGCCGGAATGGCAGGTGGTGGCACCGGCGTGGGGGTGGGTGGAACCGGTGTCGCCGTCGGGGGCACCGACGTCGCCGTTGGCGGCAGCGATGTGGGTGCCGGTGGCGCTGGTGTGGCCGTCGCTGGCACTGCCGGCACGACACAGCCGCCAAGCAGTGCCAACAAGCACACGGATGCAATGAGAGTTCTAACCATTCCGCTTCCCGATATCTTCACCTTCCATCCTTCCTTGCATGCTCTGACAGATTGATGTTGCATGTCTGCCCGTTTTCTGCTACAATAACGCTCGAAACTGAAATCCGGCGAGGAGAAACCACTGTGGATCTAGCTACCGGGCGAGACATCGCCCTGGTCATCCTGATCGTCGAAGCTTTCGTGCTGAGCCTGGTGCCGCTGGCCCTTTTCTACTTCGGCATCCGCGGCATGCAGGCGCTGCGCCGCAAGCTCGACCCGCTGTTCCCGACGGTGCAAGGCCATCTGCGTCGCGTGGCCCAAGGTACCCACAACGTCAGCGAACGCATCGTGCGCCCCTTCATCGCCCTGAGTGGCCTGCGGGCGCAAGCTCAAGGCACGAAACAAGCCCTGATACGCAAGGGAAGGGACACAACGTGAACAAGAAAACCCGCGGCTTACTCATCGGTGCCCTGTCCGGCGCGCTGCTGGGTGCAGCGCTGGCCTGGGCCATGCTGTCCAGAGAAAAACTCGACGCAGAGGAAGCCCCAGACCAAGGCCGTCGCCGTCTGCAGGCCGGCACCGGCGAGTGGTTCAAGCTGGGCATGTCCATCCTGCAGGCCGGCCGCCAGATGGCCGACATGGTCAGGTAGTCGCGTCGTCGGTTGGTCTCGTGGTCGCGTGGTCGCGTGGTCGGCTGGTCACCTTGACCCGGGCCAGGGTGGCTTCAGCCTCTTTGTGCTTGCCTGAAGCGAAGGCAGCACTTCCTTCGCTGTTGACCGCTTCAATGACTGTTTCGATTTCCTCCGGCAACATCTCAATGGCTGCAAAAACGTCGGTATCGTTGAACGTGACGCCCCCCTTTCAAGATTGACAAATCCGGCCTTCAGCAGTATAATAGCGTTGGATCGAAAAGACCAGCAGGTACAATTCCTTGTTCCCCAGTGAACGTTATCCACTACCCAAGAACCGGTATCGTTGTCATGCCGCTTTGCCAGCCCACGAAGGAGATGCAGATGAACACACTGGAGGTGTCTCTAAAGGAACATTCCGGCCGCGATGAGGTCCTTGCCACCAGCTTTGGGCTGCTTTCGGCCAGCGAGGAAGTCCAGGACACTATACCGCCTCTTCGTGTGGTGGAGTTTGTCTACGTGATCCCCTACGTTGTTTTCCCGACTTCTTTCCTGGAACAGGTAGGGCGCTCTTTCGAGGCTTTGGCAACTTCCCTGCCGCCAGAACACTTTCAGGCGATAGCTACGGAAGAGAGGGGGCCAGATAGCGGGCTGGCTGTAACAGCTCGAATGCAAGAACATCAGTTAAGAGCTTTCTACATGGCCAACCCCGAAACGCTCACAACCTAGCTCGACGAGAGAGCTTTGACTATCTGATCCACGTTCAATACCCGCAACATCTGTTCGTAGATGTGCCTCATGATCTCCATGCTAAACGTGGTCAAGTAATACTGATCAGGCAAACCTGGCTTAACGGTGACGCAATAAATCTGGTCCACTTTGACGATGGAATCTTTGTCCAACTTGGGACATTCTCGCCTGGTTACGAGGACGTGAAAAGCGTATCCCTTTCTCCTATGTTCGGCACCAGATAGGGGTACAATGAGCACAGTGCCCTTCAGCGTGATGGCCGGGCTACTCACCACAACCGCAAGGTGAGGCTCGGCCATCGTTCTATCTTGGCTTGAGTGTACAGCTCCAAAGTCAAACCAATATACATCGGCCCATCTGGGGTAGCGCCGGAAGGTGAAACTGCTGGGGCGGATGTAGTACGGAAATGGCATAGGCGAGCCTCCCTATTCCCCTGTGGCAATTGATGTCACAGGAGATTTCTGTTCTTCGAGGCCCGATTGCCAATCCATGGCTAACCAACGAGCACCCACTGTCTGCAGCCGCTGAACGCCCGGACGCTCTCTCTCCTCGCTGATCGCGTAAGTTTCTTCCAGAATCCGCCTTTGGACAGAGCTGTCTATCCAAACGATGGGTTTGGCCACTCTCGAAGGCTGCTCACCGATGGGCCTGGCGATTTCTCTGTAGGCATCGTAGTGGCCGTATAGTTTCCACATTGTCTCCCACAGTTCATCGTCCACATACGTGACTTTCAGGCCAATCTCCCTGGCCTCTTTCCAGCCGATCCGGTAGTGATGCGAGAAAAACTTCTCCGAGAAGGTGTTGACGATGTGTTCGATTTGATCCTTCTCTGTCTTTGGGTTCATGTGGGTGGAAAGAGCTTTCTCGGAGATGAGGCGGCCCAGAGCATAGCTTTGTTCAATGGCCCCCAGTGCCAGAGGGTGTATCTTGTCAAACAAGGCTACATAGATAGAAGCCAACGACTCTGGCGTATATTCACCGCCTTCCCGCTTCAAGAACTCGATACAGTGACGCAGATCCTGGACGGATATAGTGAGCGGCGGCCCACCTTCTCGTTCCTTGGGCAACAGCGGATGGCTCCTTGCCGGGTCCACCGGACTCAGCTCTGACATAGGGCCCATCACGATCTCGTCTGCTCCCATAGCCAGGTGGGTGGCGGCGCTGTAGGCCATGTAAGGGATCAAGACGCCAAAATGTTGACAGAAGTTGCGGATGAGGGTGATCACACGCCAAGGCACCTCAGTCTGACCACCAGTGCCGTGTACAAACAGGTCAAGGCGTGGTACTTTGCCGATTCGTCGCAACTGGTCATACACCTGCAACGGCACATCGCCACGAACGATCACGTCGGGGTTGGCGAAGAAGGTGATAACCCGCGAGTCTCGCAGTTCTTCCAGCCGCCGCATCAGCGCCAGGGCTTCACCGCTTATCGGGACCTGGACAGGCTCCTGGGATATCGCTGCCGACTCCAATGGTTCCTGTTGTGGTACCGGAGTGACTGCTGCTGGTTTGCTCCTGGGAAGCTGTGACCTCGTACGCCTCTTAGCGCTCACCTATAGTTACCTCCTTGCGCTCATCTGTGTTTTTGGGCAGTTCCTTCGTTCAAAACCTTGACTGACATCCAACGAACGCTCACCCCCCTCCGCAACGACCTCGCCTTCTCAATTCTCGGGCCACGCATACATGAGCGGTTGTGTCCTGTTCATCACGATCATGCGACGTGACAACACTCTGACGACGCGACGAAGCGACTACGCGTCAGCCTCCTCGGGCTCGATGGGCTCCTCGTCCCCTTCCTGTCCCCACTCCGGCATCATGGGAATGTCCTCAGCCAGCAACTCCTCCAAGATGGCGTCCGCCATATCTTCTTCCTCTGCCCACAGCTCCTCCGGCAGTTCCTCTGGCAGCGGAGGCAACTCCTCAATCGGCGGTTCGGGCGGAGCGACGCCTATCTCCAGCAAGGCGTCCACAGGCACGACTTCGGGCAGCAGTGGCGGCGCCGCCCCCTCTGGCGGCAGGGCCTGCCACATCTCGTGCAGCGTGCGCCCTTCCCCATAGCGGTCGCCCAGCGAGCGGAAGGCCGTCATGGGCATGGCCCGCCGCAGCGGCGTATCGCTCTCCGCCCACAGTTCCCGCAGCGCGCCGAAGTCCCATTCGGCGGTGATCACCCCTTCGCTGCTGGCGGTGCCCAACTCCACCATCACGCCGCTGTAACGAAGCGTGAATTCCGCCGGGGCGAAGATCGCCGATTGACCGGCGTACTCCTGCCGCTCGCCTAGCCCCAGCGCGTTGTGGCCGACGAGGAAGCTGATCATCCCGTAGAGCTGGTTTTCCTGCACGCGAGCCAGTAACCCATCCCGCACCTTGCGGTGCAGGCCCGCCCCCGGACAGGCCCCCAGCCCGATCAGAATCTGCGCTCCCTGATAGGCCAGGATGCGGGCCGCCTCCGGATAGAGAGCATCGTTCCCCAGCAGGAGGCCGATGCGGCCCACCTCCGTGTCCACCGCCGACCACTCCGCACCCGGCACGGCCAGTCCCGTATCGTCAGCGCTCAGGCTCACCTTGGCCTGCCGGCCCAGGATGTTTCCTTCGGGGCCAAAAACCACGGCCTGATTGACGATCCCGCCACTGGCTTCGTCCAGAAGATAGCCGCTGCCCGCCACGACCGTCATGTCGTATTCCTGGGCCGCGCCGGCGAAGAGATCGCGGTAGGCATCCCAGGCCAGGCCGGGGTCCTCCACCAGCAGATTGCTCAGGTTCTGCCGCAGATCAGCCTTCAGCACGCCGGCGGTGGTATCGGCCACCTTGCTCTTGGTTCGCGTCCACAGGGAAGCGCCGGTGCGGCGGCCCTGGTCTGCCCGCCTCAAGAGGCCTGCCCGCAGCCCTTGCAGCAGCGGCGACACGGCCATCGTCCCCAGCAACTCGGGGAACACGATGAGCTGTGCTTTTTTGGCCTGGGCCGTGCGCAGGAACCGCGCCAGGTCCCTCCGACAACCATCCAGATCTTCGTGCAAACGCAACCTCTGCTGCACACAAGCCACGATCACTTTGTCCATCGTACCCTCCTTCGATCCTCTTTCCTCTTTCCAGACAGCCAGATCATACCACAGCAGGCCGCAAAGGACAAGATTGGCGAACTCAGTCGTAGCGCACACGGGGGTCGAGGAGAGCGTAGGACACGTCCACGAACAGGTTCACCAGCACGTAGATGGCCGCCACCAGCAGCACCACGCCCTGCACGACGGGGAAGTCTTTCCAGAGGATGCCGTCCACGATCAGCCGCCCCAGCCCGCGGCGCGAGAAGACCGTCTCGGTGACCACGGTGCCGCCCAGCAGGAAACTGAAGCGCAGGCCGATGACCGTGGCCACGGGGATCAGGGCATTGCGCAGCACGTGGCGGGTGAGGACCATCCATTCCCGCAGTCCCTTGGCCCGCGCGGCGGTGACGTACTCCTGCCCCAAGGTCTCCAGCACGCTGGAGCGCGTCTGACGGGCGATGGAGCCAGAAGAGGCGATGCCCAGCACTGCCGCCGGCATCAGCAGATGACGCCACGTGCCTTCGCCGGTGGCGGGCAGCCAGCGCAGCGCGATGCTGAAGAACAGGATGAACAGCAAACCTGACCAGAAGACGGGCAGCGACGAGCCAACGACGGCCACGGTCATGCACAGGCTGTCCACCCAGGTGCCCCGCCGCAGCGCGGCGATGAGGCCCAGAGCCAACCCCAGGACGACGGCAATGCCCATGGCCGCCAGTGCCAGTTCCAGCGTCGCCGGCAACTGCTCGCCGATCATGCGCACCACCGGACGGTTGGCGACCAGGCTGCGCCCCAGATCGCCGCGCAGAATCTGGAAGAGGAACCGCCCGTACTGCACCAGCAGCGGCTGGTCGAGCCCCAGTTGCGTGCGCAGCCGGGCGATGGCCTCCGCCGAAGCGCCTGACTGAGCCAGCAACAGCTCCGCCGGATCGCCGGGCAGGACACGCATGAGGAAAAAAACGAGGGTGGTTACGGCCCACAGCGTGGGCAGGGCGACGGCCAGCCGCCGTCCAATGTAGCGCCACATGCCTCAGTCCCCCCAATGGGTCACAGGAGCCTGGCGAGGGTTCGGAACCTTCGCCAGGCTTCCGGCAAAACACGCTCCGCCCCTACTCGGCCAGATAGACGTCGTAGAGCCAGGGGAACCAGCCACGGCGGTCGTAGCGCAGCCCCTTCACCGGCACGCTGATGCCGTTCAGGTTCACGTAGTCCCGCACGGGCAGGATCAGCGCCAGATCCATGATGCGCTGCTGCGCCTGGGCGTAGAGCGCCAGCCGCTCCTCCTCGTCCATGGTCTGGGCACCCGTGTCCAGCAGCCGGTCCAGTTCCTCGTCCCGCACCTTGGCCCAGTTGAAGCCGGCGTCGGCGTTGGCGGAATGGAAGGTGCTGGCGAGGATGCTGGGATCGCTGGAGGAGAAGACCATGGGGGCCAGGTGATGCTGGCCTTCGCCGGCCGCAGCCACCGCCGCGGGGAAGGCCAGTTCCTGCATCTGCAAGTCCACGCCCACCTGGCGGAACTGCGCCTGCAGCATCTGCCCCACCTCCGGCACGTAGCCCCAGCCCATGAGGATCATCTCCAGGGCCAGAGGCTGCCCCTCCTTCTCGCGGATGGCATCGCCGTCGCTGTCCGCCCAGCCGGCATCTTCCAGCAGCGCCGCGGCCTGGGCCGGGTCGTGCCGGTACATCTCCAACACGCCAGCGTCGTAGCCCCAGGTGACAGGGCTCAGCGGGCCGTAGGCCGCCGGCGAGGTGGCCCGGAAGATGGCCTGGATGATGGCTGCGCGGTCGGCGGCGTAGAGAAGCGCCTGCCGCACCCGCAGGTCGTCCGTGGGCGGGTGTTCCGTATTGACGAAAAACTGCAGCGGCTGGCCGGGAATGGGCACCCGCAGGATGTCGAATTCCGGCGCATCCAGCAGCCGCGCCACGTCCTGCGGCGGGATCTCGCCCATGACGTGGGCCTGGCCCGATTCCAGCGCCAGCACCCGCGAGGCGGAGTCGGCGAAGAAGTGGAACTCGATCTCGTCCAGGTAGGCTGGCCCCCGGTGCCCGTACACCGCCGGTGCCCAGGCGTAGTCCGGATTGCGATCCAGGAGCAGATGATCTCGGGGCACGTATTCCTTGAACCGGAAAGGCCCCGTGCCCACCTGATGCTCCTGGTATTCCGCCCCCCACGTCTGCACCGCCGTCGGGCTGACCATGCCCAGGTAGACCTGGCTGGCGGCGTCGAGAAAAGCAGCGTGCGGCTGGCGGAAGTGCACGCGCACCGTGAACTCGTCCACCACCTCCGTGCGCTCGTACGGCCCCAGCAACCCCGCCGCCTTGCGGGACTGGGTCTCCGGGTCGGCGATGCGGTCGAAGTTGAACTGCACCGCCGCGGCGTTGAACGGTGTGCCGTCGTGGAAGGTGACGTCCTTGCGCAGGCGGAAGGTATAGACCAGCCCGTCGCCGGAGACCTCCCAGCTCTCGGCCAGGCCGGGGACGAAGCTGCCGTCCAGGGCCTGGTAGACCAACGTGTCGTAGACGCTGGTGAGGGGGATGCCCAGCTCCGATGAGGCGTCCACGTGCGGGTCAATGCCCGACACCACCAGCGTCAGGCCGTAGATCAACCGGCCGCCCGACTGCGGGCCAGAAGGCGGTGCTTCCGCCGGCTGCGGCAGCGGCGGCTGGCAGGCGACGAGGGCAACGGCCAATAGCCCCAGCCAGACCATGCTGGCCAGCCGTCGTCCGTGACTGCGAAAGGAATTGAGCATATTTGTCCTCATCTGTCAATGCACCAAAGGGCATTCCCGTAAACTTAAGGCTCGAAGGCCCGTCCTCGGGCCGCCCCGGGGACGGGGCTCAGAGCTTAAGTTTTACGGTGATGCACCAAAGGGTTTCAGCAGGGCTCTGTCAAAGTCGCTGATTGTCATTGCGAGACGTTATCAGCCATATGCCATCAGCCTCGAGGCTTCATCTCTGGGGGTAGCCGATCCATCACGAAATCCTTGATCGTCAAGGCCGCATCCAGGGCTTGACAGGCGGTTTCAACCGAAGGCCAGAACTCGTCGTCGTAGCGAAGTTCGACTGCGTACGGGGTAAGCTCTTGGCCTGGGGCCTTGATGCTCAGGAAGGATGGGTCGTGCTTCGCACCCAGTTCGATCAACTTCTCCAGGTTGTGGATAAACGGGAAATCAATGCCGTAGGCGGTCAGGTAGGCCTTGAGGAATTTCTCGGCCGCTTGCTGGGCATGGAAACAAGCCGTGTCCAGGGACTGACCGGCAGCCACGCACATCCTGGCATTGGTCAGATCGCTCTCCGCTTTCAGGAGCCAGCCTCTGACCAGGTCAGCTACGGTCTTCATAGAGAACTTTTCCCTCCCGCACCGCCGTGGTCACGAACGCCTGCCGGACCTCGCTCCATGCTTTGACCTCCTCCGGGGTGTAAACCAGGATGTCCATGGGTGCAAGAACGTCACTCAAGACCCCGTACAGTGGCGCAGCGCGGCGATATCGCGGCTCTGCGGAATCGGCGATCACTAAAAGGTCAATGTCACCGTCCGGCCGTGCGTCGCCCCGCACCCGGCTGCCGAACAGAATGACCTGCCTGGGATGGACTGTCTCCACGATGCGGCGAACGATCTCTTCCATCAGTCTGGCATCCACTTGAACCATGCTCAACCTCCCTGGTTACCAGTTTTTCACCGCTGCTGGCAGATACAGGCGATGCGACGGTGTCGGTGTGGCCGTGGCCGTTGGTGTTGGCGTTGGGGTCGGCGTCGGTGTGGCCGTGGCCGTTGGTGTTGGTGTTGGGGTCGGCGTCGGCTCTGCCGTCCAGGTCAGGCGCACACGGGCCGGGCCGCTGAGGTCATTGTACTCCAGGCGTACCGGGTGATCGCCGGAAGCCAGGGACATGGCGCCGCTGTACGTCCCCGCCGGGCCATCCCAGCGGTCCACCAGCAGCCGCCCGTCCACCCACAGCCGTACCCCATCGTCGGCCTCGACGGTGAAGAGGTAAGTGCCGGCGGGGAGCGGCAGGTAGCGCTGGAAGCGGGCGGAGAAGCCGTCGGCGGGGAGGGCCGGATCGGGCGCGCCGGTGCCCCAGTCGAAGTCCACCTCGGCCGTCTGGGTGATGACCAATGGCCGCTCGGCCAGCCAGCGGTTGGCGAAGAACTCCCCCCGCCAGGTGGCCGGGTAGGCCGCGCCGAAGGCCTGGATGCGGTGGTTCCAGGTGTCCGCCACGTAGACCGTGCCGTCGGGGGCCACGGCCACGCCAGAGGACCCATAGAACTGCCCGTCGCCGCTGCCATAGGAGCCCCACTTGCCCAGGAACTGGCCGCTGGCCGAGAAGCGCTGGATGCGGTGGTTGTGAGTGTCGGCCACGTAGACCGTGCCCTCAGGGGCTACCGCCACGCCATAGGGGTAGTTGAACTGCCCCACCGGAGCCTGGGCGCCGATGGCGAAGAGGAACTTGTCGGGAAGGGGGCCCTGAGCCGCCGTCGGCCTCGTGCCGGCGGCCAGCAAGGCTGCCGCCAGGAAGGCCAGAAGGACGAATCCCACAATAGAGCGATAGACTTGGGATTTCATTGCACACCTCCTTGTCTTCATCAGGCGCGATGCACTTTCCAAGTGCGTCGCATCTTGTGATGCTCTCCCCGTTGACTGTTGTTGTGCAACTGTCCCAAAATATGACAACGAATAGAGAGGATTCATCGAATTGACGGCACTAAATGTCGCACCTGATCCATGCCGCTGAACCCCGAACTCTGAACACCGAACCTTGAACCCGGAACATATCATAGCACAACTTGCCCCATTTGCAAAGCGCGGTTGATCACGTCGTTTGCTGACCGCCGGACAGTTACTGACTGGCGGTCAGTGATTTTGACAGATGTCCGGATTTGTGCTATCATAGCGCTGTGTTTGGGCATGCGCAGCGAGAGCGCCGGCCGGTGTGTGGGACGTCGTACTCAACTTCTTTGCCTTCCCCTCGTCTGCGCGCTGGCGCTGCGCAAGCCCATTTTCAGTTCAGCATCGAAGAACTGCCCCCCAGGACGATGGAGTCATGAACGGTTCGGGAATGCGCTCTCTTGACCCTCACAGCACCGTCACGCATCCCCTCGCGCCCGCCAGTAGCACACCTCCGGACGAAACGGAGTAACCTTCGATGACACGTTTTCTCGAACAGATCAACACGCTGAGCGGCCAGACCGTCCAGCTCTGCTACCACTGCCACAAGTGCACGGCCGGCTGCCCGGTGGTCTCCGCCATGGACTACGGGCCGGATCGCGCCCTGCGCATGATCCAGTTCGGCCAGGCCGAGCAACTGCTGACCAGCCGCGACATCTGGCTCTGCCTGGGCTGCGAGAATTGCGGCGCCCATTGCCCCAACGACATTGACGCCGGACAGGTGATCCTCGCCCTGCGGCGCGTGGCTGGCGAGCGCGGCTACCGGCAAGGCGACTGCCAGGAACTGCGCGAGATCCTGGCCGACTACCTGGCGCAGCGGCCGCAAGCGACCATTGACGACCGGCTGTGCGTCGGGCTGGGCCGTTTGAACCAGCTTGGGCAAACCATTGCCGAATCCTACAACATCAGCGGCGACGACAACCGCCAGCGGCTGATCTGGAGCCAGAACCTGGCGCGCATCCCGGAGGGATTGGAAAGCCGGCGGGGGGCGGAGATCATCTATTTCGTCGGCTGCGTCGGGTCTTTCTTCCCCCGCAGCTACCGCGTGCCCCAGGCGCTGGCCAGCATCCTGGAAGCTGCCGGCGCCGATTTCACCACCCTGGGCGGACAGGAGTGGTGCTGCGGCTTCCCGCTGCTTTCCATGGGGCGACAGGCCGAGGCCGAGGAACTGATGCGCCACAACATCGCCCAGGTGAAGGAATTGGGCGCGTCCCGCCTGGTGACCACCTGCCCCTCCTGCTACCACGTCTGGAAGTTCATCTACCCCGAGGCCACGGGCGAGGACATCGGCCTCGAGATCCTGCACGCCACGGAGTTGCTGGAGGAACTCATCGCGCAGCAGGCCATCACGCTGGGCGAGATGCCGACGCGGGTGACCTTCCACGACCCCTGCGACCTGGGGCGCAAGAGCGGCGTGTTCGACCCGCCGCGCCGCGTGCTGCGGTCCATCCCCGGCCTGGAGTTCGTGGAGATGGCCGGCTACGGCAACGAATCGGACTGCTGCGGCGGCGGCGGCAACCTGGAGAGCTTCGACCCCGACGTCGTCTCCGAGGTGTCGCTGCGCCGGCTGGATCAGGCCTGCGAGATCGAAGCGCAGGTCATCGCCTCCGCCTGCCAGCAGTGCGAGCGCACGTTGAACAGCGCCGTGCGCCAGCACAAAGACGCCCGCCGCCTGCGCCTCCGCTCCATGGACGTGGTGGAACTGGTGCAGCAGGCGATGGAAGCAACGCGAAACGTGATCCGTGATGCGTGAAACGTGACCTGATCACGGATCACGCATCACGGTTTGTGGTATCGAAACGAGGATACACAGGATGGCAATCCCTTCAGATGACGGAAAAGAGCCCATCGGCGCTGTGCTGGTCGTCGGCGCCGGAATCGGCGGCATGCAGGCCTCGCTGGACCTGGCCGAAGCCGGCCTCAAGGTCTACCTGCTGGACAAGGCCACGGCCATCGGCGGGGTCATGGCCCAGCTCGACAAGACCTTCCCCACCAACGACTGCGCCATGTGCATCATGTCTCCCAAGCTGGTGGAGGTGGGGCGGCATCTGAACATCGAGCTGCTTACCTGCGCCGACGTGGAGCGCGTCGAGGGCGAGCCGGGTCACTTCACCGTCACCGTGAAGCAGCACCCCCGCTACGTGGACGTGGAGAAGTGCACCGGCTGCGGCGATTGCGCGGCGGCCTGCCCCATCACCCTGTTGGACGACTTCAACTGCGGCCTCTCCGAACGGCATGCCGTCTACAAGCTCTATCCCCAGGCCATCCCCAACGCCTACGCCATCGAGAAGCTGGGCACGTCGCCCTGCCGTGACGCCTGCCCCATCCACCAGCGCGCCCAGGGCTACGTGGCCCTCGTCGCCGAGGGACGCCACGCCGACGCTTACCGCACCATCCTGGAAGACAACCCCTTCCCTTCGATCTGCGGGCGGGTCTGCAACCACCGCTGCGAAGATGCTTGCAGCCGCGGCAAGGTGGACGATCCCATCAACATCATGGCCCTGAAGCGGTTTGTGGCCGACTGGGCGTACGAGCATGTGGAAGAAGTGGCGCAAGCGAAGGGGCAATCCGCAATCCGCAATCCGCAATCCGCAATCGAAGCGCGGGTGGCGATTGTGGGGGCGGGGCCGGCGGGGCTGACAGCGGGGCTTGATCTGGTGCGTCAAGGCTACTCCGCCACCGTGTTCGAGGCGCTGCCGGTGGCCGGTGGCATGATGCGCGTGGGCGTGCCGGACTTGCGGCTGCCGCCGGAGGTGGTGCAGCGGGAGATTGACGCCATCGTCGCCGAGGGGGTCGAACTGAAGCTCAACCACCGCGTCGAGGACGCCACGGCGCTGCTGGAGGACTACGACGCCGTCTTCGTGGCCATCGGCACCCACGTCGGCGCCCGGCTGCCTATCCCCGGCGCCGACCTGCCCGGCGTGCTCGTGGCGACGGACTTCTTGCGCGAGGTGGCCCTCAGCAGTGATCAGGTATCCGGTCTCAGTGATCAGGAAATGCCTGATCACCGATCACTGATCCCCGATCACCGAGTACTGGTACTGGGCGGCGGCGCCGTGGCCGTAGATGCCGCCACCACCGCCGTGCGGCTGGGCGCGGCCTGGGTGGGCATGGCCTGCCTGGAATCCCGGGAGACGATGCCCGCCCACGAGTGGGAGATCCTGGACGCCCAGGAGGAAGGGATCGAGCTCTTCCCCTCGCGCACGTTCAAGGAGGTCACCAGCCAGGACGGCCAGGTGACCGGTGTGCGCTGCCTGGAGGTGGACTTCCGCGGCTTCGTGGATGGCCGCCCCGACTTCAACATGTTCCCCGAAACGGAGCACGTGCTCGCCGCCGACGTGGTCATCTTCGCCATCGGCCAGCGGCCCGACGTCTCCTGTTTGGACGACGAAGTGGAGAAGATACGCGGCCGCTTCCCCATCGTGGACAAGGAGACGCTGGCCACCAGCGTGCCCGGCCTCTTCGCCGGCGGCGACGCGGTAACGGGGACGCAGTTCATCGTGGACGCCATCGCCGCCGGGCATCGGGCGGCGTGGGCCATTGATCTCTATCTCCAGGGTAGATTGGGAGATTGGGAAACTGGGAAATTGGGAAATTGGGAAATTGGGAAATTGGTGGACCAGCTTACCAATCTACCAATATACCAATCTACCAATATGCCGGTCGTTGAGCTGACTGAAGCCGAGGCTCGGGCCAAGGTTGCCGGCGGAGAGGCTTCGGCTGCGGCCCGGCAGGAGATGCCCAAGCTGCCGGCCGCCGAGCGCACGCAGGACTTCCGCGAGGTGTACGGCGGTCTGACCGAAGAGGCGGCACGCGCCGAGGCGGCCCGCTGCCTCACCTGCGGCATCTGCTCCGAATGTCTGCAATGCGCCTTCGCCTGCCAGGCCGACGCCATTGACCACAACCAGGTGGAGCAGGAAGTACAGCTCGACGTCGGCGCCGTGCTGCTGGTGCCCGGCGTGGAGCCGCTGCCCGGCGACATCCGCCCCGAGTTCGGCCACGGGCGTTACCCCAACGTGGTCACCAGCCTGGAATTCGAGCGCATGCTCAGCGCCTCCGGCCCCTTCACCGGCGAGGTGAAGCGCCCATCGGACGGGCAGCACCCGCGCAAGGTGGCCTGGATCCAGTGCGTTGGCTCCCGCGATATCACCTGCGATCAAGGCTACTGCTCGTCGGTCTGCTGCATGTACGCCACCAAGGAGGCCCTCATCGCCCGCGAGCACGACGCCCACATCGAGCCGACCATCTTTTACATGGACATCCGCTCCTTCGGCAAGGGATTCGAGCGCTACATCGAGCAGGCGGAGCAGGAATACGGCGTGCGCTACGTGCGCAGCATGGTCTCGGCGGTCAAGGAAGCCCCGGGAACTCACAACCTCCGCCTGAGTTATGTCACGTTCGAGGGCAGGGACGGCGATGGACAGCGGCGGCCGATCCCCCACGAAGAGGAATTTGACATGGTGGTGCTGGCCGTGGGGCTGCGGCCCTCGGCGGAGACGGTGGAGATGGCCCAGCGGCTGGGCGTCGAACTCAACGACTACGGCTTCGCCGAGCCTGACCTCTTCACCCCCGGCCAGACCTCACGCCCTGGCGTCTTCGTGGCCGGCGCTTTCGCCGAGCCCAAGGACATCCCGGAGACGGTCATCGAGGCCTCCTGCGCGGCGGCGCAGGCCTCGGCGCTGCTGGCGCCCGCCCGTCACACGCTGACCCGCACACCAGTATACCCGATAGAACGGGACGTGAGCGACGAACCGCCCCGCGTGGGCGTCTTCATCTGTCATTGCGGCATCAACATCGGCGCCGTGGTGGACGTGCCCAGTGTGGTCGAGTACGCCAGCACGCTGCCCGACGTGGTCTTCGCCGATCAGAACCTGTACACCTGCTCGCAGGACACCCAGGAGCGCATCGTGAAGTGCATCGAAGAGCAGGGGCTGAACCGGGTCATCGTGGCCTCCTGCACACCGCGCACGCACGAGCCACTGTTCCAGGACACGCTGCGCCAGGCCGGCCTGAACCCGCATCTCTTCCACCTGGCCAACATCCGCGAGCAGGACTCCTGGGTGCATCGCGCCACGCCGGAGATCGCCACCGCCAAGGCCAAAGACCTGGTGCGCATGTCCGTGGCCAGGGCCCGCCGGCTGCACGCTCTCGAGCCGGGCACCTTCGACATTGACCACCACGCCCTGGTCATCGGCGGCGGGCTGGCGGGCATGACCGCGGCTCTCTCCATCGCCGAGCAGGGCTATCCGGTGTACCTTGTCGAGAGAGAGCACGAACTGGGCGGGAATCTCAGACACATCCACGTGGGCATTGGGAAACAGATACTGGATATTGGATATTCCAATATCCAACACCCAATATCCAACCACAGCCACCCCCAAGAGCTTCTCCGTGACACCATCCGCCGCGTGTCTGCCACCCCGCTCATCACGGCGTTTACAGGGGCGGAGATAGAGGAAGTCAGCGGCTACATGGGCAAGTTCCGCACGCTGGTGCGGCTGGACGACGGCAAATTGCAGGAAATCAGCCACGGCGCTACCGTCGTCGCCACCGGCGCACAGCAGATCACGCCCACGGAGTACGGCTACGGCGAGCTGCCCGGTGTCATCACCCAACGTGAGCTGGAAGAGGCGCTGGTAAACTGGGAAACTGGGAAATCGGTAGATTGGGAAACCGGTAAATTGGTAAATTGGGATAGTGATACCCAATCTACCAATCTAGCAATCTACCAATCTACCAGTCTACCAATCTACCAATCTACCAGTCTACCAATCCACCAATCCACCAATCTACCAATCTACCAATCTACCAGTCTACCAATCCACCAATCTACCAATCTACCAATCTACCAATCTACCAATCTACCA
>JACNHM010000140.1 GCA_014383605.1 Chloroflexota bacterium | reverse complement strand
CAGGAACGGCTCTTTTTCAGGCTGGCCCAAGGCCACTGCAACCTCTGCGTTGTCGGCGACGACGACCAGGCTCTCTATCGTTTCCGGGGGGCCACGGTGGAGAACTTCGTCGAGTTCCCCAGCCGCTGCCAGAAGTACCTGGGCATGCAGCCGCGGCGCGTCCTGCTATCGGTCAACTACCGCTCGCGCCCGCCGATCGTCCGGTTCTATGGCGACTACATGGACCAGTGCAACTGGGCCAGAGACGACGGGCGCGGCCACCACCGCGTGATCGATAAGCGCATCACGCCCCATCGCACAGATGCTGGCCCAGCCGTCGTCCGCACAGACTGCGGCCGCCCCGACACGTGCTTTGAGGAGATCGCCGACCTGGTAAGTGGTCTTCTGGACGGCGGCAAGGTGCAGGATCCCAACCAGATCGCCTTCCTCTATCCCAGCCTCAAGAGCGTGCAGGTGGGGCGCATGAAGGAGGCGCTGGAGGCCCGCGGCTTGAGGGTGTACGCCCCCCGCGCTGGCCGCTTCCTGCAGGTGGAAGAATCCACCGACCTGTTTGGCGTGCTGCGTCTCATTCTCGGGAGGTCGGGCATGGGTCGCTACGTTCTGGATGGCGGCGGCGACTGGAACGAGTACCGTACCTGGTTGCACAATGCCACGGCGCGCGCCGAGGACTTAGTGGCGCAGGACAAGACGCTGGCTTTGTATGTCGCCGACCGCAAGGCGGAGATCACCCGGGTCGTGGCCGACCAGGCTGCTTTGCTCAAGGTAGTGGAGCGCCATCGCTGGGAGCGCGGCCAGCCATACGATATCGACACCATGAAACGCCCTTTGGCCGGGGCGCGCGGCCTTTCGGAGGCGGCCCGGCGCACCCTCACCAGCCAGCGCTTCGAACGCGCCGCCCGGCGTCAAGAGGAGATCGGCCGTCCCTACCTCTTGAGTTATATCCTGCGCCGCGCGACCTCCCTCGACTGGACGGTACTCGACGTCTTCTACCGCCTGTGCGGCATGGCCCACTTTCGTGGGATGTTCGACCTGGCGGAACGGGGCGAGGATGAAGGCCCCATCTGCAACCTGGCGCTCATCTCCCAGTACCTGCGCCGCTTCATGGACGAGTATTCCACGCTGATCACTGCGGAGCTGCTGGCGGATGACATGCTCCCCCGGCTCCTCTTCGGCTCCTATCTCTTCGCCCTGTGGCGGTTGGGCGAATCCGAATACGAGGACCGGGAGCAGCCTTTCCCCAAAGGCCGCATCCCCTTCCTGACCATCCACCAGGCCAAAGGGCTGGAGTTCCCCGTCGTCGTGCTGGGCAATCCCGCCAAGCGAGACCGCGGCCCACAGACCGTGGAGGTGATGGTGCGGCCCTTCTTGCAGCGCGAGGAGGGCGAGCCGCTGGAGCGGGTGAGTGAGTTCGATGTCATGCGCATGTTTTACGTGGCCCTTTCGCGCGCCCAGAATCTGCTGGTCATCGCCCATTTGCGGGGACCCGGCATCGCGCTGCATCCCAGCATCAAGGACAAGCTCGACGACCTCCCGACGATCACCAGCCTCGACGTGGACAGCCTCCCTGTCGCCCGCGAGCAGGAAGAGGACTTGCCGCGCTTCTATTCCTACACCGGCGACTATCTGGCCTACCGCCGCTGCCCGCGGCAATACATGTTCTTCCGCAAGTACGGCTTCGAGGCGTCGCGCACGCAGACCGCCTTCTTCGGCAGCCTGATACATCGCACGCTGGACGACCTGCACAACTACTTGATCGCCGGCAAGGCAGGCAGATGATGGACAGAACAGGGTTGGAGAGCGAACGGGAGATCGAGGAATTCCTGCAGCGCAGCTTCGCCGACAACTACGAGCGCCTCAAGACGGAGGAGGGCCGCGGGCTGTCGCCGGACGGCCGGCAGTTCGCCTGGAACCAGGTGCAGCTCTACTGGCGCAAGCTGAGCGAGGTCGCCCGCACCATCACCGACACCGAAGTGCGCCTGACCCTGCCCAACCAGCGCACACCGCAGGGCCGCGGCTACGCCATCGAGGGCGTCGTGGACATCGTGCGGGAAGAGGGCTACACCGTGATGTACGACATCAAGTCTCAGGACGCCGATCGCATCCGCCAGCATCCGGAGAACTATGAGAAGCAGCTCAACGTCTATGCCTACATCTGGCAGACGCTGCGCGGCGAGCCGCTGCAGCAGACGGCGATCATCGCCACCACCTTCCCCCCCAACGTGGCCCGAGCGCTGGAGAGCGGCGACGAGGGGCATCTGGCCTATGCGCTGGCGCAGTGGAATCCCATTATCCCGCTGGAGTTCAACCCAGCTCGCGTCGAGGAGACTGTGGGCGAGTTCGGCGCTGTGGTGGACGCCATCGAGGGCGGATGCTTCGCACCGCGAGATGTGCAGCATCTGGACCTGCGCGAGGGGCCGCGCGGCGACCGCTTCGCCACCGCCGTCTGCCGCAACTGTGACGCCCGTTTCTCCTGCGCCAGCTATCGCCAGTGGGCGCTGGGCAGCACGTCGCACATCGAGCGGGCCGTGCGGCGCTACTTCGAGGATTTCGGCGGCGACGAGGAGCAAGACGCCTGGCGTACGGCCAACCTGGAGGCGACACCCCCCGAAGCCGACCTGCAGTTTGACTTCGTTCAACGCTGAAGTGCAACGACGCCTGCACACGAAGATGCGGAGGAAGACCGATCACCGGGTGCGCTCGCGTTGATGTGAGCATGAGAGAGGAATGCGAATGCCGATTACGAGACTGACCCCGCAATACTGCTTCACTGAAGACCGCCTGGAGCAGCTCAAGCAGGTGGTGCCAGAGGCCTTTGCCGATGGGCTGATCAACTGGGAGACGCTGCGGGAGATCCTGGGCGACCATCTGGAGGATGAGGATCAGCAGGCCGAGCGCTTCGGGCTCTTCTGGCCCGGCAAGCGAGTGGCGCGCCGCGCCGCGGCCATGCCGCCGCAGGGTGCGCTGCGCCCCGCCCCCGGCGAGGGGGTGAACGAGGGGAGCACGCGCCACATCTTCATTGAGGGCGAGAACCTGGAGGTGCTCAAGCTGCTGCGCAAGGCGTACGCCGGCCGGGTCAAGATGATCTACATCGATCCGCCGTACAACACCGGCAAGGACTTCGTGTACCGCGACGACTACGCCGAGCCGGTTGAGGCGTATCTGCGCCGCAGCGGTCAGATGGGCGAGGGTGGGGAGCTGCTGACGACGAATCCCAAGACCGGCGGGCGCTACCACTCCAACTGGCTCAACATGATGTACCCTCGCCTGGTGCTGGCGCGGGAGCTGCTACGCGAGGATGGGGTGATCTTCGTTTCCATAGACGACAACGAGGTGCACAATCTGCGGCAGGTGATGGGAGAGGTGTTTGGGCAGGAGAACTTCATTGCTTGCATGCCTTGGAAAGGGCGAGGAGGCAGACAGGCTAGCACCTTTCTCGCTGAGATTCACGAGTACGTGTTGGTATTTGCATGTAGCTCAAACGATCTTCTGATCGGCTCGATGCAGAAGGAGCGTGGGGTTTACGCGAAGTTCGATACGGTGAAGCAGAGGAAATACAGAACGCAACTGCTCAGAAAATGGGGCAATGCTGCACGGCGAATCGACAGGCCCAATTTGTGGTTTGGTATTCCTGCTCCTGACGGAACTTTGGCATACCCGAGATTGCCTGATGGAACTGACGGCCGTTGGCGCTGGGGCCGCAAAGCGATAGAGATTGCTCTGGCAAATAACGACCTGGAGTTCGCCCAGACCGCGGAGGGCTGGACTGTGTATGAGAAGCAGTACGAGCCGACTTCTGAAGAAGAGACTACCAAAAGATTCCCAACCTGGCTAGACGATGTTGGGACAACCGCAAACGGAACTCAAGAACTGCAGGCGCTCTTTGGTCAATCGCCATTTGACTACCCAAAACCTTCAACTCTTCTAAGACGATTGCTGCAGATCACGGGTGGTGGGCCAGAAGATGATCAGATCGTCCTTGACTTCCTGGCTGGTTCTTGTACCACAGCACAAGCTGTACTCGATCTCAATCGAGAGGAGGACGGGGGCAACCGTCACTTCATCATGGTGCAGCTCCCCGAGAAAACGGCGCCACACTCGGTGGCCCGAGAGGCGGGCTTTGGGACCATCGCCGAAATCGGCAAGGGGCGGATAAGTCGCGGCATCACCCGCCCGCAACAAGCGCGGGCGGGGG
>JACNHM010000244.1:7315-21922 GCA_014383605.1 Chloroflexota bacterium | reverse complement strand
GAGCGGCGGCGGGAAGCGCCTCCGGAACCGCATCGCCGCAGCTTCCAGCACGTGCTGCGCTACGGCTACGCTTTCCCCATCACGGAGGAGATCAACGAGTTGCGCGCCGCCCACGGGCTGGATCCGCTAGAACTCGTGTCTGCTGAGCGGGTAAGGCTGCTGCTGCAGTGGCCGGAAGGGCAGACGTAGCTCGGCCTGCGTATGCCGACCCGTTCCTTTTTCTTCTCCCCGTAGTTTGTGTTCGCTCCGCAAACCCCACGTCCCCTGCTTGGGGACACGCTTGCTGAGAAACCTTAGAAAATGTGTCACTTCGCCAATTGGGGTCTTGACTCTCCACCTACTGGATGGTGTATAATGAGCACGAAGGCCTTCGATGTATCCAGGTGTGCCAGAGACTTGACTGGGTCAGGCAGGTGATAGCAGTCCGGCTGACGGGGTGTGATGCGTGATGCGTGATGCGTGAAACTTGATCCCCGTCTGTACAATGCATCACGAATCACGGATCACGTCACGAATAGCTGCTTTGCCTCGTTGGTTCTCGCCCCTCTGGTATGCACATCCGCGGAGCGTAGACAATGTTCAAAATCGGTGAGTTTTCCAAGCTCAGCCAGGTGCCGGTGAAGACGCTGCGTTACTACGACGAGATCGGTCTACTGAAGCCGGCGAAGGTGGACCGCTTCACCGCCTACCGCTACTACTCGGCCGACCAGTTGCCCCGGCTCAACCGCATACTGGCGCTGAAGGACCTGGGGCTCTCGCTGGCTCAGATCGGACGGTTGCTCGACGGCGATCTGCCGCCGGCCCAGATGCGCGGCATGCTGCGACTGAAGCAGGTAGAGCTTCAGGAGCGGGTGCAGGAGGAGCAGGCCCGGCTGGCCCGAGTGGAGGCACGGCTGAGGCAAATCGAAAAGGAGGGTACCATGCCAACATACGAAGTCGTGCTCAGGAAAGTGGAGCCGCAAACTGTCGTCGCCATACGCGACACCATCCCCACCTTCAGTGATCAGGGGGCGCTGTGGAAGGAGATGTCCGACTACCTGGAGCAGCAGGGGGCCAAGGCCGCCGGCCCCTCGCTCACCATCTACCACGACACCGAGTATCGCGAGCAAGACGTGGACGTGGAGGTGACCACGCCGGTCAGCGCACCGCCGCCGGCCAGCGAGCGGGTGACCGTCCGTGAGTTGCCCGGCGCCGAGCAGATGGCCTGCGTGATCCACCAGGGCAGCTACGAGACCATCGGCGAGGCCTACAACGCGCTGATGGCCTGGATCGGAGCCCACGGCTACAACATCGTCGGCCCCAGCCGGGAGGTTTACCTGCGCTGCCCGGACAACGAGTACACCGACGCGGAGGCGGTCGGCTACGCCGAGTACGTGGCCAATGATCCCGCCGCCTTCGTGACCGAGGTGCAGTTTCCTGTGCAGAAAGCGTAACCGGCCCGCGCGTGTCTCAGGCCCCCGGTGTCAGCACCGTGCCGGGGGACTGAGCGCGTCAAGGGAGTCCACTCTGGACACTTTGGCCGGTTTGGGGTATACTTGCTCAGGCGATCTTTGCTTTGAGAAAGACAACATGTCTGACCTGGACAAAAACCTCATCCGTGCTCAGGTGGCCAAGCTGCTGGAGCACGTCGGCGAGCCAGAGGCTTTCGACGCCGGGCTGCACGACCTGCTGCGCGCCCTGGGCAGCAAGGAGAACGTGGCCGGCGCGGCGCGGTTCATCCCTGGGCTGGGCGAAAGCTACGGCGCACCTGTACCCGCCCTGCGCATCATCGCCTCCGAGTTGGCCAAGTGGGGCCAGCGGCACGCAGAGGAAGCCTTCGCCCTGGTTGAGCGGCTGTGGCGCAACGGCTCCCGCGACGAGCGGGTCATCGCGGCCAAGATGCTGGAACGGTTGGGCAAACGGGAGCCGCAGGTGACGCTGGAGGTGGCCGCTTCTTTCGTGGGCACCCTCCGCAACTGGGAGGAATGCGACCAACTGGGCTGCTTTGGCCTGCGGGAGGTCGTGCAGCGCTGCCCCGGGCTGGTGCTGCCCCGCTGCCGGGACTGGGTGGGGGACGAAGACACGTGGACGCGCCGCTTTGGCGTGGTCGTCCTCACCAGCCTGCCCAAGGCTAAGGCGTACCAGCCCTCCGGGGAGGAGTTCGCCGTGCTGGAGGCAGTGATGGCCGACGGAGCGCGGGAGGTGCAAGACGCGGTCGCCTGGGCGTTGCGGGAAATCGGCAAGCGACATCCAGGGGCCGTCGCCGAGTACGTGCGCCGTCACGCGCCAGGGGCCAACCGGGCCACCCGACGCATCATCACGCAGGCCCTGAAGGCGCTGCCCGACGCAGAGCAGGCCGCGCTGCGGGCGCTGTTGGCGTAGGGGCGTAGGCGTGCCGCAACCCACAGCACACGGATGACACAGATTGAACGGATTTCCACGGATTCTTCTTGATTTTCTATCCGTGTCGATCCGTATGATCCGCGCAATCCGTGTTCGTCCGCGTCCCATTGGAGGATCGTTGCATGAAGGCAAGAGAAGCCAGAGAACTGGGACAGCGCGTTGCCGCGCTCGTTGAGGTCGCTCAACTGGAAGAAGCCTACGCTCTGCTGGCCCCCGTCCTGGCCGAGCGCACGCCCTTTCGCTTGCTGGACCGCACCGGCGAGGCCGTCGGCGATGGGGCACTGGAACCGACCAGTGCCTTCCTGGAGCGCATCGCTGCCGAGAGGACCGAAGGCGGCTGACATCCTCCCCTATCCCCTTTCCCCTACTTCCACACGCCGGCGATGGGCTCGCCGCAAAACTGGCAGGCGCCGTCCACGATGTGATACGCCTGCACGGCGAAGCCCAGCCGGCCAATGACGATCTCGCCGCAGCGCGGGCAGGTGGTGTGGTTGGCGGCGTGGCCGGGCACGTTGCCGACGTAGGCGTACTTGACGCCCGCCTCCAGCGCCGCCTGGCGCGCCCGCTCCAGCGTTTCCACCGGCGTGGGCGGCAGGTGGGTCAGCTTGTACTGCGGATGGAAGCGGGAGAAGTGCAGCGGCACGTCCGGCCCCAGCTCCCGCACCACCCAGCGGGAGAGCGCCCGCAACTCCTCTTCGTCGTCGTTCAGCGTGGGCACCACCAGGTTGACGATCTCCAGATGCACACCCAAGGCGCGGATGGTGGTGATGGCATCCAACACCGGCTGCAACTCACCATCGCACACCTGCTTGTAGAACGCCGGATTGTAGCCCTTGAGGTCTATTTTGATGGCATCCACCACCTGGCAGAGCTGCCGGAGCGGCTTGTGGTTGATGTACCCCGCCGAGATGGCGACGTTGCGCAAGCCCTGCTGCCGCGCCAGCCGCGCCGTGTCCAGCATGTACTCGTAGAAAATGGTCGGTTCGGAGTAGGTGTAGGCGATGGAGCGGCTGCCGTAGCGTTGCGCGTAGTCCACCACCGCCTGCGGCGGCAGGTCCACGTTGTCCGTCTCCTCCGGCGGAACCTGGGAGATGGCCCAGTTCTGGCAGTAGAGGCAGTGCAGGTTGCAGCCGGCGGTGGCGACGGAAAAGGCGAGGCTGCCGGGGAGGAAGTGGTAGAAAGGCTTCTTCTCGATGGGGTCCACGTTGACGGAGCAGGCGTTGCCGTAGACCATGGTGTACAGTTTGCCGCCGCGGTTTTCGCGCACGCGGCAGTCGCCCCGCTGGCCTTCAGAGATGACGCACTCCTTGGGGCACAACTGGCACTTGACGTAATTCCTGCCGTGCGCGGTGTGGCAGTAGAGCACGCGGGAGGGCTCCGGCTCGTGGCAAGCGCCGCAGTTGAGGCCAGCGTCGCCGAAGCCGGTGTAGAACATGGCCTCGCGGGCGTGGGGCGAGGTAGGCGGCTCCAGCCCGGCGGTGCTGCTGAGCACGGCGGCCGGCGGCCCGGCGCAGCCCAGATCGCCCAGCAGCGCGCCACCGCCCAGTGCGCACAACCCCGCCGCGCCCAAGCCCTTCAGAAACTCCCGTCGCGAGATCGCCTTCCCTGGCATCGCATCTCTCACCTCCCGTCCTGAGCCGGGAAGCGGAGGTGCGGAGGGGCAGAGGTGCAGAGGCGATTTTCTCCTCTGCTCCCTTGCTCCTCTGCTCCCCTGCTCCCCTGCGCCCTTGCCTCACTCCACGAACAGCGGCACGAACTCGAACCTCTCCACGTCCACCAGCCCTTGGTCGGTCAGCTTCAGCGAAGGGATGACCTCCAGCGCCAGGAAGCTGAGGACCACGAAGGGCTGCTCCAGTGGCGAGCCCAGGGCCTGGACGGCGTCGCGCAGTTCTTCCATCTGCTTGCACACTATCTCCAGAGGTTTGTCTGACATCAGCCCGGCCACGGGGAGGGGCAGGCGGGCCAGGACGTGGTCGCCGTTGGCGACGGCCAGGCCGCCGCGCATGTCGGCCACGGCCCGCGCCGCGGTCATCATCGACGCGTCGTCGGTGCCAACGATGATGAGATTGTGGTGATCGTGGGCCACGGTGCTGGCGATGGCCCCCCGCCTCAGCCCCATGCCCTGGACGAACCCGCGGCTCATGCGGCCGGAGGCCATGTGCCGCTCGATGACGGCGATCTTCAGCAGGTCACGTTCGACGTCCGCCTCGGCGCGGCCATGCACCAGGCGCGCCGCCTCGATGCGGTGCTCGGTGATGAGCTGGCCGGGCACGATGCCGATGACGCGTACCTTGCGCCCTGCGGCGGGGATGGCGAAGTCCACCGCCCGCCAGTCCACGTTCATCGAGCTGCGCAGATAGCTGGGCCGCAGCGGCTTGTCGAGAGGGATGGACATCTCCCCATCGCTGGCGACGACCTGGCCGCCGCGCAGCACGAGTTGGATCTCCAGATCGTCGAAGCTGTTGAAGACCACCAGGTCGGCGCGGCGGCCGGGGGCGATGGCCCCGCGGTCCTGGAGACGGAACCACTCCGCCGAGTTGAGGGTGGCCATGCGGATGGCGGTGAGGGGGTCCAGCCCCTCGGCGATGGCCGTGCGGATCATGGAGTCGATGTGGCCCCGCTCCAGCAGATCGCTGGGATGGCGATCGTCGCTGCAGAAGCAGAAGCGGCGACAGTTCTGCGGCGTGACCAGCGGCAGGAGGTCGCGCAGGTTGTGGGCGTTGGTCGCCTCGCGGATGAAGATGTACATGCCCAGCCGCAGCTTTTCCTGCGCCTCTTCCACGGTTGTGCACTCGTGGTCCGAGCCGACGCCGGCGGCGACGTAGGCGCTAAGATGGTGGCCGCTGAGGGCGGGGGCGTGGCCGTCGAGCACGCGGTCGTGGAACATCTCCAGCTTCTCCACGACTTCGGGATCGCCATGCACGACGCCGGGATAGTTCATCATCTCCGCCAGGCCCAGGACGTAGGGATCATTCAACAGGGGGATGATGTCCTTAGCATCCAGGTGTGCGCCGGCGGTGGCCATGGAGGTGGCGGGCACGCACGAGGGCACCATGACGAACATGCTCAAGCGGCCGTACTTGGCCTGGTCGAACATGTAGCGGATGCCATCCAGGCCGTGCACGTTGGCGATTTCGTGCGGATCTACGATGACGGAGGTGGTGCCGCGGGGCAGCACGGCGCGGGCGAACTCCCGCACGCCGATCATGGAGCTTTCGATGTGCACGTGGGCATCAATGAAGCCGGGGGCCAGGTAGGCGCCGGCCAGGTCAATCTGCTTTTTGCCCTCGTAGCCCGGCCCCAGGCCCACGATGCGCGAGCGGCTGATGGCCACGTCGCTTTCGTACACCTCAGCGGAGAAAACGTTGACGATGCGGGCGTTGCGCAGCACCAGGTCCACTGCCCCGTCACCGCGGGCAGCGGAGACGATCTCGGCAACTTTCATCGCTGGCCTCCTTCTGTGCAAGTAGACAAGGATACAAGTGCACAAGTAGACGAGGGGAGGTCTTCGCTTCCTGATCTCCCTCGTTTCCTCGTTGATTTGTCCCCTCGTTGCCTCGATACCGAACCTTTTGAACCCTGCGTACGTAGCGCCGAATGGCTGCGTTGGACAACCGTGCACCCACATTTTATCACACTCTGGCCCGATGTCAACACAAGGGGTCAGGGTTTGAGCTTGCCAAGATCGCTCTTTTGGTGTATAGTGAAGTGTGTAGGACTTGAAGCACTTCACGGATGGGCTGCGATGGCCCTCTGCGCTCTCTGGAAGGGAGGTGATGTCAGGGATTGTGGCTTCCCTGGCCCACAGTTGGCGGGGTCAGGTTCAAAGGTTTCAAGTTCCACGGGGAGGTCGTGCGTTGACAGATGCCGGCCTTTTCGACTTCGAATTTCTAACCTTCGAACCCCTCACCGGTTGTGTCGAATCACCCCGCTGTCCCCATCAATTTGTGATTCTTAAGAGAACACTTCAAGGAGGAAGAGAAATGTCTCGAAGCAAGCTGTGGATTATGATGGCACT
This sequence comes from Chloroflexota bacterium, assembly GCA_014383605.1. The sequence goes on along the minus strand of JACNHM010000244.1, from coordinate 15,522 downwards.
GCTGGTCATTGTGGCGGTCATCGTAGGCTGTGCACCGCAGCCCACCCAGCCGCCGGCGGCAACGGAGCCACCTCCACCCCCAGCGCCGGAGAAGCTGAAGGTGGCTTTCGTCTACGTGGCACCCATCGGCGACCTGGGCTGGACCTGGGCGCATGACCAGGGCCGCCTGATGGTGGAGGAGGCGTTCGGCGACCAAGTGGAGACGACCTACATCGAGAACGTGCTCGAAGGCCCCGATGCTGAGCGGGTCATCCGCGACTTCGCCGAGAAGGGGTACGACGTCATCTTCACCACCTCCTTCGGCTTCATGGACCCCACCGTCACCGTCGCCGCCGAGTATCCGGACAAGTTCTTCATGCACTGCTCCGGTTACAAGACGGCGGAGAACTCCGCCACTTACTTCGGCCGCATGTACCAGCCGCGCTATCTCTCCGGTCTGGTGGCGGGCAAGATGACGCAGTCCAACATCATCGGCTACGTGGCCGCTTTCCCCATCCCCGAGGTGGTGCGCGGCATCAACGCCTTCGCCCTGGGCGTGCGGGACGCCAACCCCGACGCCGAGGTGCGCGTGGTGTGGACCAACACCTGGTTCGACCCCGTGCTGGAGAAGGAGGCGGCCGAGGGTTTGCTGGACCTGGACGCCGACATCATCGCCCAGCATCAGGACACCACCGAGCCGCAGAAGGCGGCCAAGGATCGCGGCGTGCAGAGCATCGGCTACGACTCGGACATGGCCCAGTTCGTGGGCGACACCGTACTCACCAGTCCGATCTGGAACTGGGGTTCCTACTACGTGGAGCAGGTCGGCAAAGTGCTGGACGGCACCTGGGAGACGCATCAGACCTGGGGCAGTATGGCCGACGGCCTGGTGGATCTGGCCGCGCTGAGCCCGCGGGTGCCGGCTGACGTGGTCGCCTTGGTCGAAGAGAAGAAACAGGTTATCCTCGGCGGCGATTGGGACATCTTCTGCGGCCCCATCAACAGCCAGGATGGCGTTCTGGCCATCGCGCCCGGCCAGTGCATGAGCGACGGCAACATGCTCAGCATGAGCTGGTTTGTGGAGGGCGTGGTCGGCGAGGTGTCCGGTGGTTCCCCGCCGCCGGTGGCGGAGGTGGAGCTGCCCAAGGTGGCCTTCGTTTACGTTGGCCCCACGGGTGACATGGGTTGGACCTACGCCCACGATCAGGGCCGGCTGTATCTGGAGCAGGAACTGGGCGTGGAGACCGCCTACAGCGAACTGGTGGCCGAAGGCCCCGACGCCAACCGCGTCATCCGCGACTTCGCCGAGAAGGGGTACGATGTCATCTTCGCCACGTCGTTCGGATACATGGACGACGTCATCGAGGTGGCCGCCGAGTACCCGGACACGGTCTTCGAGCACTGCACCGGCTACAAGATCGCCGACAACGCCGGTATCTACGATGGCCGCGGCTATCAGGGCTGGTATCTCTCCGGCATCGTGGCCGGCAGCATGACCCAGAACAACAAGCTGGGCTACATCGCACCCTACCCCATTCCCGAAGTGGTGCGCAACATGAACGCCTTTGCCTTGGGAGCGCAGTCGGTCAACCCGGACATCGAAGTGCATCCCCTCTGGATCTTCACCTGGGTAGACCCGCCCAAGGAGCGCGAGGCGGCGCTGGCGCTGGTGGACCTGGGCTGCGATGTCATCGCCCGCGAGAGCGACTCCACCGAGCCGGACAAGGTGGCCGAAGAGAACGGGGCGTACTCGGTGGGCTACAACGCTTACGTGCCCGATGCGGCGCCCAATGCGTTGCTCACCGCGCCCATCTGGAACTGGGGCGTCTTCTACAAGAAGGCCGTCGAGGACGTGATGGCCGGCACCTGGGAGAACACCCCCGTCTGGTGGGGTCTGAAGGAAGGGCTGCTGGAGTTGGCGCCCATTGCCGATTTCGTGCCCGATGACGTCAAAGCGCTGGTCGAGGAGAAGAAGCAGGCCATCATCGCCGGTGAGTTCGACGTCTTCCATGGCCCCATCAAGGACAACACCGGCGAACTGCGGGTCGCCGAAGGGGAGCTCATGCCCGACGAGGCCAAGTTGACCTTCGACTGGCTGGTGGAGGGCGTGGTCGGCGAGATTCCGCAGTAGGCATGGGTAGCAGATGGCAGATAGCAGGTAGCGGGTAGTGTCTTACTATCCCGCTACCTGCTACCTTACATAAAACGTAAACGTGAAACGTGATCACGCATTAGGTTTCACGTCTTGGCCAGTGTGAAACACGGTAAAACATGGGCAACTTCACCACCGATACGTCCCTCGCCGTCGCCATGCGCGGCATCACCAAGCGCTTCCCCGGCGTCCTGGCCAGCGATCACATTGACTTTGAGGTGCAGGCGGGCGAGATCCACGCTCTGCTGGGCGAGAACGGCGCCGGCAAATCCACCCTCATGAACGTCCTGGCTGGCCTCTATCGGGCCGACGAGGGGGAAATCGCCCTCCGCGGCCAGCGGGTGGACATCCGTTCGCCGCGCGATGCCATCGTCCACGGCATCGGCATGGTGCACCAGCACTTCATGCTGGTGGAGCCGCTCACCGTGGCCGAAAACGTCATCCTGGGGCTGAACAAGCCGCGCTTCGCGCTGAACATGAAGCGGGCAGGCGAGGATATCGCGGCCCTGGCGCGACGCTATGGCCTGAGGGTCGACCCACATGCCTATATCTGGCAGCTCTCGGTGGGCGAACAACAGCGGGTGGAGATCCTCAAGATGCTCTACCGCGGCGCCGACATCCTCATCCTCGACGAGCCGACGGCGGTGCTCACTCCCCAAGAGTCAGACGAGCTGGGCCGCACGCTGCGCCAGATGGCCGCCGAGGGCAAGGCGGTCATCTTCATCACCCACAAGCTGGACGAGGTAACCGAGTTCTCCGATCGCGTGACCGTGCTGCGCCGGGGCCGCGTGGTGGCCACGCTGCCCACGGCGGAAACCACGCGCTCCGATTTAGCGCGCCTCATGGTGGGGCGGGAGGTGCTCTTCCGCCTGGAAAAAGAGGCCGTCGAGCCGGGGAAGGATGTGTTGGACGTGCGAAACCTGCGGGCCTTGGGCGACAAGGGGCTGCCAGCCCTGCAGGGGGTTTCTTTCCAGGTGCGTGAGGGGGAGATCCTGGGCATCGCCGGCGTGGCCGGCAACGGTCAGCGCGAACTGGCCGAGGTGCTCACCGGACTGCGCAAAGCCAGTGATGGCCGCGTGCTGGTGGGCAGCCGGGAGATCACCAACCGTTCGCCCCGCGTGGTGATTGACGAGGGGGTGGCCCACGTGCCGGGCGACCGCCTGGGCATGGGACTGGTGCCTGATCTGGCCGTGTCGGATAACCTCATCCTCAAGAGCTATCGCCAGCCGCCCATCTGCAGCGGTTTTTTCCTCCATCGTGACTGCATCAACGAGCACGCCGACAACCTGATCGCCGCTTACGACATCGCCACCCCCAGCCGTGCCACACCGGTGAAGCTCCTTTCCGGCGGCAACCTGCAGAAGTGCATCCTGGCGCGGGAGATCGCCGCCGGCCGGGAGCTGCTGGTGGCTGTGCATCCCACCCGCGGGCTGGACGTGGGCGCTACCGAGGCCGTGCGCCGCACGCTGTTGCAGCAGCGGGCGGCAGGCATGGCCATTCTTCTCATCTCCGAAGACCTGGACGAACTGCTGGTCATCAGCGACCGCCTCGCCGTGATCTACGAAGGACAGATCATGGGCGTGATGGACGCCGAAGGCGCGGACTTGGAAGAGATCGGGCTCATGATGGCCGGCGCAGAAGTGCAAAGCTCAAAGCTCAAAGCTCAAAGCTCAAACGTGGGGTCTGAGGTCTGAGGTTCGATGCACAGCCGTGAGGCGGAAGGGGTTGTACGCTCCAGGGGGAAGGGGAAGGAACGGTGGCGCTTGCTGGCCAAGCGGATGGCAGGAGAAGTTGAGACGCCCTACGACCTGCGGGAGCGAGCGTTTCAGTTTGGCGTGATGGTGGTGGAATTCGTCGAAGGACTGTCGCCAGGGACAGCCAGTTGGGTTTTGGGACGGCAGCTTATCAAATCTGGAACATCGGTGGGGGCCAACATAGAAGAAGGGGACGTTGCCGAGTCGGCCCGAGACCGCGCGCATAAGTTCAGTATCGCCCGCAAAGAGGCCAGGGAGTCCAGACACTGGTGTCGCGTGATCGGAGAAGCAACAGTTGGCGATCATGATGCCGCGGCTTATCTGGCTGACGAGGCGATGCAGTTGGTTCGTATTCTCAGCAAAATGATCCAAAGAGCAAAGCAAGCCCAGTAGCTGCCTCGTTTTGAGCTTTGAGCTTTGGATTTTGGAGTTGGTTTCATGCGACTGGTTATCGAGAAACGCCTACAATCCTCTCGTCTCATCGCCTTCCTGGTGCCGGTGGTGTCCATCGTTTTGGCTCTGCTAGCGGGGGCGGGGTTATTGGCGGCTGCGGGAGTCAATCCCTGGGAAACGTACAAGGCGATGGCCCTGGGGGCCTTTGGCAGCCGGTACAGCCTCTCCGAAACCCTGGTCAAGGCCATCCCGCTGATGCTCACCGGGCTGGGGGTCTCTATCGCCTTCCGCATGCTCTTCTGGAACATCGGCGCCGAAGGGCAGTTGGCCATGGGCGGCTTCGGCGCCGCTGGCGTGGCCCTCTTCCTGGCCGATAAGATCCCCGACCCGCTGCTGCTGCCGGCCATGTTCGTGGGTGCTTTCCTGGCCGGTGCGCTGTGGGGCTTGATTCCCGCCGGGCTCAAGGCCGTTCTGGGGGTCAACGAGATCATCACCAGCCTGATGCTCAACTACGTGGCCATCCTCTGGATCGAGCGCCTCTTCTACGGCCCGTGGAAAGACCCGCAGGGCTACGGCTTCCCCGGCAGCGCCCAATTCCCCAAGGCGGCCTGGCTGCCGCGGCTGACGGGCCGCGTGCACGCCGGGCTGATCATTGCCATCGCCGCCGCTGCCGTTCTATGGCTCGTCCTCGGCCGCAGCAAGTGGGGCTACGAGATCAAAGTCATCGGCGAGAACCCCCGCGCCGCCCGCTACGCCGGCATGAGCCTGGCCCGCAACATCGTCCTGGTGATGCTGCTCAGCGGTGGGCTGGCGGGGCTGGCCGGCTTTGGCGAGGTGGCGGGCATCTCGCACCGCCTGCAGAAGGGGCTGACCGTGGGCTACGGCTACACGGCCATCATCGTCGCCTGGTTGGCGCGACTCAACCCCTGGGGTGTGCTGCTGGTGGCCTTCCTGCTGGCCGGGCTGCTCGTCGGCGGCGACCAGATTCAGATCACCATGGGCTTACCGGCGGCCATGGCGCTGGTGCTGCAAGGGGCCATCCTCTTCTTCGTGCTCGGCGGGGCCTTGTTCTCCCAGTACCGGCTGCGGCTGGTGCGCACGCAGCCGGGCCCATCGCCGTCGGTGGAGGTGGCGGAATGAACGCGGCCATGCTCGTCTCCATCCTCGCCGTGACCGTGCGGGCGGGCACCTCGCTGGTCTTCGCCACCATCGGCGAGATCTACACCGAGCGCTCCGGCATCCTCAACCTGGGGGTGGAGGGGATGATGCTCATGGGCGCGGTGGCCGCCTTCGCCGCCGCCTACCACACCGGCAGCGTGTGTCTGGGCGTGGCCGCGGCCCTGGCCACGGGCGGGCTGCTGGCCCTCATCCACGCCTTCCTGACCATCACCCTGCGCACCGACCAGACGGTGACCGGCCTGGCCCTGACCATCTTCGGCGCGGGCATGACCAGCTTCCTAGGCCAGCGGCTGGGGCCCGCGGGCAAGCCACTGGTGGGGCTGATCGGCCCCCGCTTCGAGCGCTTGCCGCTGCCCGGCCTGTCCGACATCCCCTTCCTGGGCCGGGCGCTGTTCAGGCAGGATCTGCTGGTTTACTGCATGTACCTGTTCGTGCCGCTGGCCTGGTACTACCTGTACAAGACCCGTCCTGGTTTGCATCTGCGAGCGGTGGGCGAGAGCCCGCAAACAGCCGACGCCATGGGCATCAACGTCGGCGGCGTGCGCTATGCGTACACGGTGCTGGGCGGCATGCTGGTGGGCCTGGGCGGGGCGCACCTTTCGCTGGCCTACACCCCCGGCTGGACGGAGAACCTCACCGGCGGCCGCGGCTGGATCGTCATCGCCCTGGTCATCTTCGCCACCTGGGACCCGCTGCGGGCGGTGATCGGCGCGGTGCTCTTTGGCGGCATCAACGCCGTGCAGTTCCGCATGCAGGCCGCGGGCACGACCATCCCGCCAGCCTTCCTGGGCATGATGCCTTACCTCTTCACCATCCTGGTGCTGGTGGTGATCACCTGGTGGGAGGCTTTCCGCAAGCGGGTGGGGGCGCCGGCGGCGTTGGGCTTGCCGTACGCGCGGGAAGAAAAGGGCTAGGGGGTTTGCCCGTGGCGCTGTTTGGTGGTATGATACGTGTCATAGGCTGGGCTGAGATCTGGTGCTAGAATGGTAGGCGGTGTACGCCACCCGGCATGGACTGGCAGCACCAGGGCTCTCTGACAGGGAGAGAGCCCTTTTGTTATGCGAATCAACAGAAAACGACCGGAGAGGTGAGAAAAGCTATGAAAACCGACACATTTCGCGGCCGAGATTTCCTGACGTTGCTGGATTGGACGAAGGAAGAGGTGGAGACGATCCTGGACGTGGCGCTGGACCTGAAGCGGCGCTACGCCCTGGGCGAGTTGCACAACCACCTCCTGCCGGCCAAGACGCTCTTCATGATCTTCTACAACCAGAGCCTGCGCACGCGCAACAGCTTCGAGGCCGGCATGACGCAACTGGGCGGTCACGCCCACTTCCTCGATCCCGGCAAGATCTACACGCCGGCGCTGCCGGGCAAAGAGGTGGCCTACTCCACGGAGCGGGTGAGCGACGTGGCCCGCGTGCTGGCCCGCATGGGTGATGCCATCTCCATCCGCTGCTATGGCGATCCGGTGGACTGGGCCTACGGCGGCGCGCACGAGCTGATGCGCAACTTCGCCTACTGGGCCGACATCCCCGTGCTCAACATGGAGTGCGACAAGTATCATCCCTTCCAGGCCCTGGCCGACGTCTTCACCGTCAAGGAGAAGTTCGGCACCTTCAAGGGCGTCAAGTTCGTCATGAGCTGGGCCTACAGCCCCAGCGTGCACAAGCCGCGCGCCGTGCCGCAGAGCGCCGTCATCGCCGCCACGATGATGGGTTGCGATACCGTGCTGGCGCACCCCAAGGGCATGGAGTTGGACGACGAGGTGCTGGAGGCCTGCCGCGGCTACGCGGCCATGAATGGCAGTTCCTTCGAGATCAGCAACGATTTCGAAGAGGCGCTGCGGGGAGCGCACGTGGTCTATCCCAAGGCCTGGACGGCGCTGCCCATATTCCAGCCGCCCGTGGGCGAGGCCGATCACCATAAGGCTCAGGCCATCTTCGACGCCCACAAAGACTGGATCTGCACGTCGGATCACATGGCCCTGGCCGATCCCAACGCCGTCTACATGCACTGCCTGCCTGCCGATCGCGGCTTCGAGGTCACCGACGACGTGATTGACGGTCCACAATCGGTGGCCTTCGATGAGGCCGAAAACCGCCTGCACGTGCAGAAGGCGGTGATGGCGTTGACCATGAAGTAGACAAGGAAACAAGTAGACAAGGGAGAGAGACCTTGTTTCCCTGTCTGCTTGTGTACTTGTCTACTCAAAAAAGAGAGGGACAAGCAATGAGCACACGCGACTATGTAGAAATCCGCTGGCACGGCCGTGGCGGCCAGGGAGTGGTCACTGCCGGCAAACTGCTGGCGGAAGCAGCGCTGGGCACGGGCCAATACTTCCAGGCCTTTCCGGACTACGGTCCTGAGCGCATGGGCGCGCCGATCCGTGCCTTCACCCGACTCAGTTCCAAGCCCATCACCATTCACTCCCAGATCGAGGAGCCCAACGTGGTGCTGGTGCTCGACTCCAGTCTGCTGAGGACGGTGCGGGTGACAGATGGACTCCAGGAAGATGGCACCTTGCTGGTCAACACGCCGATGAGCCCGGCCGAGGTGCGGAAGGTCACCGGCTTTCATACTGGTCGGGTCTTCACCGTGGATGCCAGCCACATCGCCATCGAAGAGATGGGACGGGAGATCACCAACACGCCCATGTTGGGGGCTTTTGCCCGTGCCGTGGGCCTTTTCAACGTGGAAGACCTGGCCGAGCAGTTGCGCGCCTGGTTTGGCAAGAAGGTCTCCAGCAG
>JACNHM010000244.1:0-7132 GCA_014383605.1 Chloroflexota bacterium | reverse complement strand
CACCAATGTACCGATCTACCAGTGTAGCGATAAGGAGTGGACACTATGACACAGTTGAGGGGATGGCGAGAAATCCCTATTGCCGGGATGATCCTGGAGGCGGGGAACGCGGTGCAGTACCGCACCGGCGACTGGCGGGCTTTCCGGCCCGTGTTCGGCGAGGCCGCCTGCATCCACTGCATGCAGTGCTGGCTGTTCTGCCCCGATTCCAGCATCCTGGTGGACGCCGAGAACGAGAAGATGATCGGCTTCGACCTGGACCACTGTAAGGGCTGCGGCATCTGTGCGGCGGTGTGCCCTGTGAACGCCAAAGTGCAAAAACAGGCGGAAGAGAAACTACCGCAAGATGAGCCCCGCCTGTGCATCTTCATGGTCGAGGAAGGGAGATTCCAGGAGTGAGACAATGAGCACATTTGAAGCATTGGCAGGGAACGAGGCCGTCGCTACGGCGATGCGCCAGATCAATCCAGACGTGGTGGCCGCTTATCCCATCACGCCGCAGACGTCCACCGTGCAGACCTTTGCCGACTTCGTAGCTGATGGACTGGTGGATACGGAATTCGTCTGTGTGGAAAGCGAGCACAGCGCCATGAGCGCCTGCGTCGGCGCCTCGGCGGCGGGGGCGCGGGTGATGACCGCCACCTCCGCCAACGGCCTGGCGCTGATGTGGGAGATCCTCTACATCGCGGCGTCCAACCGCTGCCCTATCGTCATGAGCCTGGTCAACAGGGCGCTTTCAGCGCCCATCAACATCCACTGCGATCACTCCGACGTGATGGGCATGCGGGACAGCGGCTGGATCGTCCTCTTCTCCGAGAGCGGCCAGGAGGCCTACGACAACATGTTCCAGGCAGTGCGCATCGCTGAGCATCCCGACGTGCTGCTGCCGGTGGCCGTCTGCCAGGACGGCTTCATCACCAGCCACAGCATGGAGCGGGTGGAAATCTACGATGACGCCGACGTCCAGGCCTTCGTGGGCGAATACAAGCCCCAGTGGTCGCTGCTGGACCTGGAAAATCCCAAGACCTATGGGCCGCTGGACTTCTACGACTACTACTACGAGCACAAGCGGCAGCAGGTCGAGGCCATGGAGAACGCTCAGCAGGTGATCCTGGACGTGGCCGAGGAGTTCAACCGCACGTTCAACCGCGACTACGGCCTGTTCGAGCCGTATCGGCTGGAGGACGCCGAGGTGGCAGTGATCGCCGCGAACTCGACGGCCGGAACGGCCAAAGTGGTGGTGGATGCGCTGCGGGCCGAGGGGTTGAAGGTAGGGCTGCTCAAGCCGCGTCTCTTCCGTCCCTTCCCGGCCAAGGAACTGGCGGATGCGCTGGGCCACCTGAAGGCTGTAGCGGTGATGGATCGTTCCATCTCCTTTGGCGCCATGAACAACGCCGGCCCGCTGTATCTGGAACTGTTGGCCGCGCTGGCAGCCCACGGCGTGCAGATGCCCATAGCTGACTACGTCTACGGCCTGGGTGGGCGGGACATCCTGCCCGACGAGATCGAACGAGTCTACCGTGATGCGCTCAAGGCCGCCGAGACGGGACAGGTGGAGCGGATGGTGACGTACCTGAGTGTGCGGGAGTAAGGCGGTGTAACCGACTGGTGGAGGGTAAAATGTCTACTACACTCATAGCCAGGGAATTCGACCGGGGCACTCTGGCCTATCTTGGCCTCCTGGAGAGGGTTAAGGAGCAACTGCCCCCTTTCTTCGACCGAGCCCGAATAGAGAAAGTGAGGAAGGAGGTCGAGGAACTGAGGCTTGAGGCCCTGGCGGCCGAGATACGAGCGGAATACCCCGACATCGAAATCGACTATGAGCTGCTGGAACTGGTTGGCATAGATGAGCACCTTCCTGTTGAAGAAGAGATGAACCATCTGGCGAGCATCCTGGAGGAAGTTTACGGATATGCCGACACTGATTGACGTTAATGTCTTCGAGGATGTAGCCAGGAAGCGGCAGGATTGGATGACCAGCCGGCCCGTGAGAACGGCATTGACACATTTGTGACGAGGGACGTCCGACACTTCCAAGTGGTAAAAGACGAAATCACCATCCTGACGCCGGAAGAGTTTCTGGCTCAGATAGAAAGGATAGGCAATGGCAACTAAATTGATTCCCAGGGAACTTTCTAAGCGACCGGAACTGCTGGCGCCGGGACAGCGGCTGTGCGCGGGCTGCGGCGCTTCGATCATCGTGCGGCAGATGCTGGCGGCGATTGACGAGCCGGTAGTCATCAGCTGCGCCACCGGCTGTCTGGAGGTGGCCACGACCATCTACCCTTATACCGCCTGGCGTGTGCCGTTCATCCACAACGCCTTCGAGAACTCCGCCTCCACCATGAGCGGCATCGAGGCGGCCTATCGCAGCATGGTGCGGCAAGGCAAGATCCCCGAGGAGAACGTGAAGTTCATCGCCTTCGGCGGCGACGGCGGCACCTATGACATCGGCCTGCAGGCCCTTTCCGGCGCTATGGAGCGGGGTCACCAGATGCTCTACGTCTGCTACGATAACGGGGCCTACATGAACACCGGCATCCAGCGTTCCAGTGCCACGCCCCTGGGCGCCCACACCACCACGTCGCCGGCGGGCAAGGTCATTCCCGGCAAGCAGCAGTCTCGTAAGGACCTGACGGCCATCATGGCCGCCCATAACATCCCCTACGCGGCTCAGGCTGCTCCCAGCCAGTGGCGTGACCTGATGCAGAAGACCCGCAAGGCGGTCAACTGCGGCGGGGCGGCCTTCATGAACGTGCTGGCCTCCTGCAACCGCGGTTGGCGGCATGCGACGGACGAGACCGTAGAGCTCACTCAGTTGGCGGTGGACGCCTGCTACTGGCCGCTGTATGAGGTGGAGAACGGCGAGTGGCGGCTGACCTACAAGCCCAAGGAGAAGCCCCCTATCGAAGAGTGGCTGAAGCGGCAGGGGCGGTTCCGCCACCTCTTCACGCCACAAAACCGGCACATCATTGACAAGTTCCAGGCCGAGGTGGATCTGCGCTGGGAACGGCTGCTGAAGCTGTGCGGCGAAGCCTGAAAAAGCAAATCAGCAAATCGGCAAATCAGCACATCGGCAAATCAACATCGGTGGACCAGGGAGGGGGCGATACCGCGCTTCCCTGGTCTGCTTGTCTACTCAGTTATGGAGGTAGTCATGGATCTCTACGGCAAAGATCTCATCTGCACGCAGGAGTGGACGTTCGAGGAGTTGATGGCTGTCCTCGATCTGGCAGCGGAGATGAAGCGCGACCGCTTCTCCGACCGTTGGACGAGCATTCTCAAGCACAAGACCTTTTTGATGTTCTTCTACAATCCCTCGGTGCGCACGCGACTTTCGTTCGAGGCCGCCGCCACCGAGCTGGGCGGCCATGCTCAGTTCATGACCCCCTCGGCGGGGCGCTTCAAGACGCAGAAGCAGGCCGGGGAGACCATCGAAGATGCCGCTCGGGTCATGGCTCGCTACGTGGCCGGCATCGGCATCCGCATCCTGGAAGACAAGGTGCCCTACTACGGCGCGGGCGACGAGATGCTGCGCGAATACGCGGAGTGGGCTGACGTGCCCATCATCAACATGGCCGATGACCGCTTCCACCCCTGCCAGGGTCTGGCCGACGTGATGGGCTGGGCCGAATGGCACGGCGGCGGCCCTGGACAGCCTGACTACGCCGCGCTGCAAGGCAAGAACTTCCTGCTCAGTTGGGGCTCCGGCGCGCTGGCCCGCTCCTGGTGCTCGGTGCAGGCGGCACTGCTCATCGCCTCCCGCTTCGGCATGAACGTCACCGTGGCCCGGCCCGAAGGCTACGACCTGGACCCCGAAGTATACGAGTGGACGCGGCAGAACTGCGCCGCCCGCGGCGCGGCGTTCCGCACCACCGACGATCCGCTGGCAGGCTACCGCGGCGCGCACGTCGTCTACTCCCGCAACTGGGTCACCCCAGAGGCGTACCAGGATGGCGTGCTCCAGAAGCAGGCGGAGATCGAGAAGGCCATGGCTTACCAGGACTGGACGACGACCGCCGAGCGCATGGCGCTGACCGACAACGCCATTTTCACCCATCCCATGCCCGTGGATCGGGGCAGCGAGGTGACGGACGAGGTGGCCAGCGGCCCGCGCTCGGCCATCTACGACATCGCCGAGAACCGCCTGCACGTGCAGAAGGCGGTGATGGCGTTGACGATGGGAAATTGGTAGATGGGGAAACTGGTACATTGGCAAACTGGTAGATTGGGAAACTGGTAGATTGGTAGGACGCTGTACGCGATGGGCCGACCAATCTACCAATGTACTAATGTACCAATTCACCGATCAAGGAGTATACCCATGACTGGACAACTGGCTGTCGTCGCCATCGGCGGCAATTCGCTGATCAAGGGTCGTGATCACCAGGCGGTGGACGATCAATGGGCTGCCGTGCGGGAGACCTGCGCGCATCTGGCCGGGATGATCGAGCGCGGCTGGAACCTGATCGTCACCCACGGCAACGGCCCGCAGGTGGGCTTCATCCTGCGCCGCTCCGAGATCGCTCAGAAGGTGGAAGCGCTGCACGAAACCCCGCTGGACATCATCGGCGCCGATACCCAGGGTTCCATCGGCTACATGATCACCCGGGAGCTGGGCGCCGAATTGCGGCGGCGGGCCATTGACCGCCGGTGCGCGGCGGTGGTCACCCAGGTGTTGGTGGACAAGGACGACCCGGCCTTCCAGAACCCGACCAAGGGCATCGGCGGGTTCGTGGATGAGGAGGAAGCGCGCAAGTTCGAGGCGGAAGGCTGGACGATCAAGTACGAGCCGGGCCGCGGCTGGCGGCGCGTGATCGCTTCGCCTATTCCTCTGGAAATCATCGAGCTAGATGCTGTGAAGGCACTGGTGGACGCCGACTTCATCGTCGTCACCGTGGGCGGCGGCGGCATTCCCGTGGCCCGGAACGAACACGGCGATCTGACAGGCACTACCTCGGTGATTGACAAAGACCGTGCTAGCAGCCTGCTGGCGCGCAACCTGAAAGTTGATCTCCTCCTGATCTCCACCGGCGTGGAGAAGGTGGCTCTCAACTTCGCCCAGCCTGATCAGCGGTGGCTGGAGCGCATGACGGTGAGCGAGGCCAAACGATACTCTGCCGAAGGGCATTTTCCGTCGGGCAGCATGGGGCCCAAGATCGAGGCCATCGTCGAGTTCCTGGAGGCTAACCCCCAGGGCAAAGCGCTGATCACTGACCCGTGGAATATCGGGCGGGCGCTGGACGGCGAGACGGGCACGTGGATAGTTCCCGACCAGGCCAAACCTACGTGAGAACCGGGATAAGGCGTCACCGCTGCGCAAGTGTAAAGCGTAAAACGTGAAACGTGAGGCGTTATTACGCTTTACGTTTTACGTCCTCGCACGATGCGCCTGGTAGCACGACGAGCACCGGGAAGTTTGCATGGATCACGTCACGTCACTCAAGTGCCTCATCTGTGGCGCGGAATACGCCCCCGACGAGGTGCTCTACGTCTGCCCCCAGCACGGCGACGAGGGCATCCTCGACGTGCAATACGACTACGGGCTGATCGGCCAGCGGATTGATCCGCAGCGGCTGGCGGGCAATCCCGACCCCTCCATCTGGCGCTATCTGGAGCTGTTACCGCTGGACGGGGAACGGTTCCGCCGCTGGCGGGCATCGCTGGGCGGCCCTGGTCTGGCCTATCCCATCCTCAACGTGGGTGGCACACCGCTCTACGCGCCGCCGCGGCTGCGGGAGCAGTTGGGCCTGCCGCACCTCTGGGTGAAAGACGACGGACGGCTGCCCAGCGCTTCGCTCAAGGATCGGGCCAGCGCCATTGCGGTGATCAAGGCGCGGGAGTTGGGGCGGGAGGTCATCGCCGCCGCCAGCACGGGCAACGCCGCGTCTTCGCTTGCGAACCTCACCGCGGCCAGCGAGTTCCGCACCACCATCTTTGTGCCCCAGGCCGCGCCGCCGGCCAAGATCGCCCAGCTCCTCGTCTTCGGCTCCACCGTGCTGGCCGTGCGCGGCACCTACGATGATGCCTTCGATCTCTGCTTGCAGGCGGCCAAAGCCTATGGCTGGTACAACCGCAACACCGGTTACAACCCCTACATGACCGAGGGCAAGAAGACGGCGGCCTACGAGATCTGCGAGCAACTCCATTGGGAAGCACCGGACCGCATCTTCGTCTCCGTGGGCGATGGCTGCATCATCGGCGGGCTGCACAAGGGACTGCAGGATCTGCGGGCGCTGGGCTGGATTGACCGGATGCCCAAGCTGATGGGCGTGCAGGCGGCAGGCTCGGCGGCCCTGCACGACGCCTGGCAGGCGGGCCTGTCCCCGCTGGACATGCAGCCCATCGAGGCTCACACCATCGCCGACAGCATCAGCGCCGGACTGCCCCGCGACCGCATCAAAGCCCTGGCCGCTGTGCGGGAAACGGGCGGGGCCTACGTCACGGTGAGCGACGAAGAGATCCTGGCGGCCATCCCTGCGCTGGGGCGGGGCTGCGGCGTCTTCGCCGAACCGGCGGGGGCGGCCAGCTACGCCGGTCTGGTCAAGGCCCTGGCCCAGGGGCTGGTGGATCGGGAGGAGCGGGTGGTGGTGCTGGTCACCGGCAACGGGTTGAAGGACGTCGCCAGCGCCCGCCAGGCCGTGGGCGAACCGCACGTCATCGAGCCGACGATGGACAGTCTGAAGCGGTCTATGGCCAACATAGGCAGGGAGAGATGAATACTGAACCCGAAGAATTGGTGACAGCAATACAGGCAAGGGTCAGGGAGAGACGATACCGCTTGACCAGCCACGCTGAGCGGGAGAGAGAAGCTGACCAAATCACCGCTCGTGAGATCAAACAAGCGCTGCTGTCCAGTCAATGTGAATTGTTAGAGAACTACCCTGATGATCCGCGAGGGGCGAGTTGCTTGGTGCTCGGCTTCACACAGGCGAATGCCCCGATTCATCTGGTCTGTGGCGTAGCGCGAATTGATGAGATGGTAATCATTATCACCGTGTATCGTCCGGACCGGGATGAGTGGATTGATTGGCGACAGCGAAGGGAGGAAGTGCGATGACCAAGATGACAGCGTGTTATTTCTGCAAAGGCAGGGTGATTGAAAAGAAGATCCGCCATGTGCATCATTGGG
>JACNHM010000444.1 GCA_014383605.1 Chloroflexota bacterium | reverse complement strand
GGCGGCGCGGATTGTACTCTGGTTCGACCTTCTGCTGGATCATACACTCGCTGACACACGTCCCACACGAATAACACATTTCCAGATGCTCGCCGCCGGGGATGGCACGAACCTGTTCGGCAAAGCTTGTACTGAGCTTTGTCGAAGTAGTTGCAGGTGACTTATGACTCATCTTACACCTCCCCCTTCGGTATCAGTTGCTTCTTGACTGATTACTGAATACTGATTACTGCTTTTTGAGTCTGTCCGCATACGCTAACGCTTCCTCGACTTGCGGCGCCTCGCGCATCCGGCGCGCACGCTTTTCCATCTGGGGACACAGCCGTTCGATCTCCTCAAGCAACTGCTCCTTGGGGATCGAGTCCAACGTGGCCTGCATCTGGTTGAGCACCCGCGCGTACTTGTCGCCCTCGGCTGCGCTGATCCACTCGATGCGGAACCGGCCCGGCGTCATGCCCATCTTGTTGAATTGTTTGAGCAGCCGCTCAGCGCGTTTGGCACCAACTGGCTGACCGGTGATATAGTGACAGTCCTGCTCGTGGCAGCCGGAGAAAAGCACCGCGCCCGCGCCCAGGCGGAAAGCCTCGTAGATAAAGTCGGAGTCCATACGGGCTGAGCACATCACGCGCAGGCCACGTT
The DNA here is from genome assembly GCA_014383605.1 of Chloroflexota bacterium. The sequence goes on along the minus strand of JACNHM010000444.1, from coordinate 3,566 downwards.
CGTTAGAAGTGTACTCAAAGTGGCTCACCCCAGCCAGGTCGGCGCCGCCGTAGGAGCACCAGTGGCAGCGGAAGGCCAGGATCTTGTCCTCCGGTTTGTCGGCCAACAGGGCGTGGATCTGAACCAGGATTTGCGCGTCGGTGAAGTGCAACTGGGTAATGGCATTGTGGGGGCACTCGGCCACGCAGCCGCCGCAGCCGTGGCACTTGGCGGTGATCACTTCGGCCGCCTTGCCCTGCTCATACTCGATCGCGCCGTAGGGGCAGGCCTTGGCGCAGATACCGCACTTTTTGCCCTGGGCACTGATGCAGCGGTCCTCCCAGACAACGGCCACCACCGGCTCGATCTCCCACTCTGGTGCGTGGAGCACGCGCCCGGCCCGGGCCGCCGCGGCCGATCCCTGGGCCACGCTGGCGGGGATGTCCTTGGCCCCCTGGCACGCGCCGGCCAGGGAAACCCCGTCGGTGGGGCTGTCAATCGGGCGCAGCTTGGGGTGATATTCCATGAACCAGCCGCCGGGACTCTGGCTGATGTTGAGCACCGAACTCACCGTATCAACGTCGGGCTGCGGCACCGCCGCCTGGTTGAGCATCACCATGTCGTACTCATGCTCGGCCACCCGCCCTAAATCCCTGTCCTCCGAGTGCACGAAAAGGTTACCCGTTTCGGGGTCTTCGGTGATCCGGTTGGGACGGCCCTGGATAAAGCGTATGTCCATCTCACGCGCCCGGTTGTAGAACTCCTCGTAGCCTTTGGAGGGAGTGCGGATGTCCATGTAGTAGATGGTGATGTCCATGTCGGGATAGGCCTGCTTCAAGAGCACGGCGTTCTTGATGGCATACATGCAGCAGAAGTTCGAGCACCAGGGGTTGAAGCGTTTGTCGCGGGAGCCGACGCAGTTGATCATGGCCAGCCGTTTGGGGTTGGCCCCATCGCCGGGACGGATCAGGTTGCCGGCCGTCGGCCCGGCCGCGTTATTCAGCCGCTCCATTTCCATGGCCGTGATCACGTTGGGGTAGCGACCGTAGCCGTATTCGGGCATCACGCTGGGGTCAAAGTGACTGTAGCCGGTGGCGGCGATAATCGCGCCGATGTCTTCCCAGACCAGCTTATCCTCCAGGCTAAAGTCAATGGCCTCCAGCTTGCCGCAGGCCTCGACGCACTTGTAGCAGTGGATGCAGGCATCGAGGTCAATGTTGTAGACGAGGGGCACCGACTGGCTCATCGGCACGTCAATTGCCTTGCGCGGAGCCAGGTTCATTTCAAAATAGTTGGGGACTTCGATGGGGCAGACGGGCACGCATTCACCGCAGCCGTTGCAGCGATCCACGTACACGTACCTGGATTTTTCGCGCAACAGCGCTTTGAAGTTGCCGACGAAGCCCTCCACTCGCTCGACTTCAGTATACGTTCTCACGTCCACTTTGGGGTGACGCGCCGCGTCAACCATTTTGGGGGCGAGAATTCATATACTACAGTCCATGGTGGGGAAGGTCTTGTTGAGCTGCGCCATCACCCCCCCGATGGTCGGCTGCTTTTCCACCAGGATGGTCTCAATCCCCTGGTCGCCCAGGTCCAGCGCAGCGCTGATGCCGGCCACGCCCGCGCCGATGACCATCGCCCGCTTGGTGACGGGCACCTTGATCATGTCCAGCGGGGTGAGAAAGGCGGCCTTGGCGACAGCGGCGGCGGTCAGGTCCCTGGCCTTTGTCAGCGCGCCTTCGGGGTCGTGGCCGTGAGCCCAGGTACATTGCTCGCGGATGTTGGCCATCTCCATCAGGAAGGGGTTGAGGCCGGCTTCGGCGACCGTTGCACGGAAGGTCGGCTCGTGCATGCGTGGCGAGCAGGCCGATACCACCACCCGGTTCAGGTCATACTTTTCGATGTCCTCTTTGATGACAGACTGGCCGCTGTCCGCACAGGCATAAGGGGTAGCGACCGCGCGAACCACGCCGGGCAGCGTGGCCGCGTAGTCGGCCACCACCGCTGGGTCAATGACCCCGGCGATGTTGGTCCCGCAATGGCAGACGTACACGCCAATGCGCAGATCCTCGTTTCCGTTGTTTCTTGCCATAATCACTCCTTCGATGAGCGAGTTGTTAGCCGCCCTCAGTGCCACCTTGCTGCTACTACCCCGCAAGCCAGTCCGCCAAGCGGCTCTTGATACATTGGAGTCTATAGTGCCGCATCTGTGACGAAATCATACATATCAGCCAGTCGTCGTATTCGCCCGGAAGCTTGCCAAGCAGAAGCACAGGCTGAGCAATTTTGTTGGATTACTCTATTCTACCTCAACTCACGAAGGCGCGGAACTGGAATTTGAAGCAGGCGGCTAACGGCCTGCGTGAGCCGCCCCCACCCGCCGCCGCTAGCAAAACAAACCTGACTGACCGTCACCACCGCTGGTAGAGCAACTTCGTTAAAGCGCAAGGGTGGGGGTCGGCTCCACGCCGTGTTATGCCGCTTTGCGCTTTGACAATGCTACCTGCTGATGCAACAATAGTAAACGCCAACTCAACCACCGCTTGAGCGTTCTTCTACCCAGACGAGAGCGATGCCCAACTTCAAGCGATCACCGGCACAGGTTTTAGCGTAACAGGCTCCTGGCGAGGTTGTGGACGCGTTACGCGCTTGGGGCGACGAGCAGGCGTGCCGTAGAGCATCCCCCATGCGCTAATATCCTCATCCACATCCGGCCAATGCACCCCCTGCCCGTTGCCCATGATCTCGAAGTGGCTACGTTGCTGCGGAGTGGCATCCGATAGACGCCATGACCAAGCCAGTGGCACACTGATGGTCCGCCCATCCGCCAATTGGGCGATGAAGCTATCGTCAGTTACTTGCACCGCAGTTATGCGCGGCTCAATACTCACCACAATGTCCATCCCATGCCTCCACGATGCGACTCTGGTACTTCAGAATCAGCCTGCGAATACGATTAAGTTCCACCGGTGCGAATCCGTCATTAGTGGCTAATACCACAGGTTCCAGCCAGAACTTACACATCATCCGTTCGCGTCGGACATGGACATGCTTGGGTTCGTTGCAATCGAAGCTATAGAAGAAGAAACGGTACGGTCCAGGAATACCGCGAACGGTTGGCATTCAGTCCTCGCTCTACTAGACTTTCTACTGCGATGGCATGATGCGAAACTTGCTGGCTTTTGTGGTGGAACAAGCGGCATAACGATGGCGTGAGCATGGTGCAGGTATTGGCCGTCGCCCGCTCCAACGAGGCGCCGCCGGCAACGGTCGTGATCGCCTCGATTTGCGCTTCAGGGTGCGCAAAAGCCATCATGATGGCGTGGGCGTCGTCCACGCCTGGGTCGGTGTCAATCACAATACGGTTCATGTTATCTCCCTGCGACTGCCCAATCCGTCAAGAGGCCGGTCTCCGACCGTACCTGTTGGCTCTGTCGGAGACCGGCCAGACTAGACCGGCGGCGACGCTGGGCTCAGCCCTTGCTCCTACCGCCCAAGCACTTCTTCGATAGCCAGCTTGCGACGCGCCCGTTGCGCGCGCCGGTCGGGCGTGGTGAGTTCGAGCGCCTCCTTGGGACACCACT
>JACNHM010000258.1:1741-21994 GCA_014383605.1 Chloroflexota bacterium | reverse complement strand
ACCAAGCTCAGATCAAACTGATCAGTGGGCACCGGCTCCGCATGGAGGTAGCAGCCAAGATTCTAGATTGGTAAAGTTCTATGTTACTGCAGAGTTCCTGGTTAGGTCATCTTCTTCATCTGCGAGGAGAAACCGGCCTTCGAGACAGCCCTGCAAGGTTGCCTTTGGAGCGGCGCGAGCTTGGGGAACGAGGGGCGCGTTGCGCAGGTACGCGGAGCGGCAGGTTAGCATCTGCACGTAGCGCACCCGCTCTGGCGAGAGGCCCAACTCGCCGGCGATGGCCTCACCGTCCATTCCCTGCTCCAGCCGCCACAGCACCCGATCCAGCGTGGCGTAGTCCATCTGGATGGCCCCCTCGTCGGTCAGACCCGGCAGGATGTCCGGCGACGGCGGGCGGGCGATGATCTCCTCCGGCACGCCCAGGTGAGCGGCCAGCGCCCGCACCTGGGTCTTGTAAAGGTGAGCCAGCGGGTCGGCGTCCGCCGCGGCGTCGCCATATTTCACGAAGAAGCCCACCGCCAGCTCTGTTCTGTTGCTGGTGCCCAGCACCAGCAGATTGTGCAGTTCGGCGGTGTAGTAGAGCAGCACCGTGCGCAGCCGCACCTTGACGCGGTGATAAGCCACCGCCTGGTTGAGCCAGGGGCCGCTCAGCCCACGCGTCCCGACCATCACCGCCGAGAAGGGAGACTCCCCTTCCCCGAAAGTCTCGGTGTAGCGGCCGTAGAAGCGGCGGATCACTCTCGCCTGGAGGCGGCGGGTGGGCAGCAGCCACAGCGGCACCTGCCGGTAGACGCCCATCAGGAGCAGCAGCTTGCTCAGCCCCACGCTGCGGCAGCGGATGGACAGCTTCTGAGCGTGCTGCCGGGCCAGCCGCTTGCTCTCAGGCGCACTGTCCCGCTCCGGCAGGACCAGCCCCAGCACTCGCTCCGGCCCCAGACCACGCACAGCCAAGGCCGTGGTCACCGCCGAGTCGATCCCGCCGCTCAGGCCGACGATCACTCCATCCCGCCGGAAATCCTCGACGGCCTGGCGGATGAAGGCTCCCAGCTCATCGGCCACGGCGGCCGGGTCAATGCACAACTCATCTGCCACGGGCTTGCCACTCCTGTCTGCTACACTCCACGTATTCCCACGTTGGATACCATACACCAGAGACCCTTTTCTGTCAAACTCGGTGGGCTACCAGCCAGCAAGACGCCGTGAGGTTTTCAGAACCCCCTGCTCCCTTTGTATTTCAGCGCGAGTGTGGTACAATGCGACCAACAACAACGGTCATTTCTTCCTGGTTTGTGGAGGAGAAAAACTATGTCTGACAAAGCTCTTGTCCCCTTCGAAAGAAGACTTGAAGACTGGCGAGCTACGCACCCTAGCCGGTGGATAGCCACGACTGACAGAACAGCGGCAGCCGAGTTCATATCCAAACAAGCGCAGAAGATCGTAAGCGCCCAACTTGAGTCAGCGGACCGCATCATTGTCAGCCAAGAGCGTGTAGCGGACGGGATCGACAAAGTTGTTCTTGGAATTGCCAGGGTTGCTGATGGACTCGAGAGTCTTGCGTCTGCGTTTGACTGGGGTCTCTCGGAGATGATTTGGCACCTGGAGCAGCAGAGGGCCGTACTCATAGAGATTCTTAAGGTATTGCAAGCACCACTGGACACGCAAGCAAAAGAACTAAGGAAACGGGCTGAAGATGCCTATAGGAATGGCTGGATTGATGACGCGCTTGAGGACTTCTTGGAGTCGGAGAAGAAGAATCGATACGACTTCACTGTTCATCAAAGCTTGGGGAACATCTATCTCTTCCACAAGATGGATCCAGACAGGGCCTTGGAGTATTACGAGAAAGCCGCGAAATATGCCACTCCCCAATCCCCATACCACGCCAGCTTGGCTCTTCTGCACATGGGCCTGATACACTATCTCCAGGCGGATTTCGAAAAAACCTACCAAATGACATCACAAGCAATAGAGTTGTCTCCAGACCTTTGCGAAGCTCACTATCAGCACGCCCAATACTGTGCCCTCCTCGGCAAACATGATGAGGCAATTGACCATCTTGGGAAAGCCGTTCAGGGTGATAAGTATTACTGCTTGAAAGCGGATACAGAAAAAGATTTTGATGTGATGAAGCAACGATTACGACCGTTCTTTGAAGACTTGAGGAAGCAGACTGAAGAAACAGCCAGAAGGGAAGTGAACAAAGCCCACGAGCTGATCCAAGATGCTGAATCATATGGTCTTTCTATCCACGGCGAACCCGCCAGCACAATTGACAAGTTCCGAGCGGCCAAGAAGGCGGAGAGTGAGGCCAGGGAGTTTATGAGAAGAGCGAGTCTATTCGACTGTTGGGATGCAATCGGTGAAGCTCATGTCGCTCAAGGAATGGCCATAGACTCTTCAGCAGAATACCTCTCTGACCAGATTCCCAAGACACAAAGCGAGCGTGACAAAAGCATGAAGTCATTTAGAACAATGCTCTATATCGTTGGTATCGTTGACTTTCTTCTGGCCTGCCCAATCTGTGTTCTGGTTCTTGACTTTGCCGAACAGTTAGAGTTGTTGCCGAAGGGTAACATGTGCGCGACCACCTTGGCTCTCCTTGCAGGATATCTGCTATTCTGCATAGTTGGCTTTGCTGTTTATCGTGCTCTTATGGCGCTGCGTAAAGCACCTTACGAGAATAGACTGGCTACACTTCGGACCAAACTTTCTAAGGTCCAGACCCAACGAACTCAATTGAGAACTCCACTGAAAAAACTCCAAAACGATCAAGGCAATGGGGCCAACGCCCCACTTTGGCGCCATAGGCAGCCCTGATTCGGGGAACGCACTGTGAAAGACGAGCATGAAAGGGCACTTGCGTCCCACTATCTGGGTAAGGCACACCTTCTTTCAGGAGAGTCAATTGAGATAAGTCATATTGCTCTACCCTTACGAGGAGGCATCAGCCTTGCCTGAACTGCTTGACCTGCGCCCGCCAGACGAGGCCTGGCGCATCTTCCGTGAACATTTCGATCCGCAGGTGGCCGCCGAGCGCGTGCCCGTGCGGGAAGCGCTGGGCCGCGTGCTGGCCGAGAACCTGACCGCGCCGCACGATTTGCCCGGCTTCCCCCGCTGCAACATGGACGGCTACGCGCTGCGCGCCGCCGACACCTACGGCGCGTCCCCCGGCCTGCCCGCCTACCTGGACGTGGTGGGCGAAGTGCTGATGGGCGAAGCCCCGACCCTGCAGATCGGCCCCGGCCAGTGCGGTCTGGTGCATACGGGCAGCATGCTCCCACCGGGAGCCGACGCCGTGGTGATGGTCGAGCTCACCCAGCCGGTGGACGAGAGGAGCATCGAGGTACTGAAGCCGGTGGCCGTGGGCGAAAACGTCATCCAGGTGGGCGAGGACGTGCGCCAGGGTGATGCGGTGCTGGCGGCCGGACACCGGCTGCGCCCGCAGGACCTCGGTGGCCCGCTGGCTCTGGGCATCACCGCGGTGAGCGTCGCCCGGCGGCCGCGGGTGGCCATCCTCTCGCAGGGTGATGAGCTGGTGGAGCCGGAGCAAGAGCCCGGCCCCGGCCAGGTGCGGGACATCAACTCCACCACGCTGGCGGCATTGACCGAGCAGGCCGGCGGCATCCCCCTGCGCCAGCCCATCGTCGGCGACGATCTGGAGGCGCTGCAGGCAGCGGCCGCGGCGGCCCTGGCCCAGGCTGACGTGCTGGTCATGTCCGCCGGCAGTTCCGTCAGCGCCCGCGACGTGACGGCGCAGGTGATCGGGAGCCTCGGCGAGCCGGGCGTGCTGGTACACGGCGTCTCCATCCGCCCCGGCAAGCCCACCATCCTGGCCGTGTGCGACGGCAAAGCCGCCTTCGGCCTGCCGGGCAACCCAGTCAGCGCCATGAACACCTTCCGCCTCTTCGTCACCCCGGCCATTCACCTGCTGCAGGGGGCCGAGCCGCAGCCGCCGCGCACGGTGCCAGCGCGGCTGGCGCGCAACGTGGCCAGCAGCACCGGCCGCCAGGACCACGTGCAGGTGCGGCTGGAGGAGCGGGACGGCGAGTTGTGGGCCGTGCCCATCTTCGGCAAGTCCAACCTCATCTACACGCTCATCCGCTCCGATGGCGAGTTCGTCATCCCTCTGGACAACGGCGGGATGACGGAGGGGGAGACGGTCACCGTCCTTTTGCACTAAGCCAGCCTCAGGTTCGAAGGTTTCAGGTTTGAAGGTTCCGGGTTCCGACGGTGCCACAAGCCATGAACTTTGAACCTTCGAGCTTTCGAACCTTTGAACCTCGAAGAGTAAGGAACCAATGGCCAAAAGACACGTCTACCTCGAAGACATCCCGCTGGAAGAGGCCGTCGCCCGCTGGTGGACGGCGCTGGAAGAGGCCGGAGCCGCCTCGCCACTACCCGGCGAGCCGATTCCTGTGGCCAAAGCGCTGGGCCGCGTGACCGCCGAGCCAGTGTGGGCGCGCCTCTCCTCGCCGCACTACCACGCCGCGGCCATGGATGGCTACGCCGTGCGGGCTGAGGACACTCGCGGAGCTACCGAGACCGCGCCACTGCGCTTGCAAGTGGGCACACAGGCCGTCCCCGTGGACACCGGCGACCTCCTGCCAGCGGGCACCAACGCCGTCATCAAAATCGAGGACACTCAGCTTATCGCTGAAGCTCACACACCGCAAATCACACATCGCAAATCGCAAATCGAGATCCTGGCCTCTGTCGCCCCCTGGCAACACGTGCGCCCCATGGGCGAGGACATGGTGGCCAGCGAGCTGGTGCTGCCGGCCAATCACAAGCTGCGGCCCCAGGACCTGGGGGCCATCGTCGGCAGCGGGCACACGACGGTCAGCGTGCGGCGCAAGCCACGCGTGGCCATCCTGCCCACGGGCACGGAGCTGGTGGAGCCAGGCCGCCAGCCGCAGCCGGGCGAGATCGTGGAGTACAACGGCATCATGCTGGCGGCCAAGGTCGAGGAATGGGGCGGCGCAGCCACGCGCCTGCCTCCCGTGCCCGATGATTTCGCGGCCATCAAGGCCAGTGTGGCCGCGGCGCTGGAGACTCACGACCTGGTGGTGGTCAACGCCGGCTCCTCGGCCGGCTCCGAGGACTACACCGCCGACGTCTTTCGCGAGCTGGGACAGGTGCTGGTGCACGGCATCGCCATCCGCCCCGGCCATCCGGTGGTGCTCGGCCTGGCCAGCGGCAAGCCGCTGATGGGCATCCCCGGCTATCCCGTCTCGGCGCTGCTGACCTTCGATCTGCTGGCGGGACCGCTGATCGCCCGCTGGCTGGGGCAGGCTGCACCGCCGCGTCCCGCCGCCCTGCAGGCCACGCTGACGCGCAAGGTCTTCTCGCCCGCCGGCGAGGAGGAGTTCCTGCGCCTGGCCGTAGGCCAGGTGGGCGAACGAGTGGTGGCCACGCCGCTGCGCCGCGGCGCCGGCATCATCATGTCCCTGGTACGGGCCGACGGTCTCCTGCGCATCCCCCGCTTCAGCCAGGGGCATGAAGCTGGCGACACGGTGACGGTGGAACTTCTGCGATCACCGGAGGCCATCCGCCACAGCATCGTGGTCATCGGCAGCCACGACCTGACGCTGGATCTGCTAGCCGACCGGCTGGCGCAGCGCCATCCGGGGCTGCGGCTGAGCTCCTCGCACGTGGGCAGCCTGGGCGGGCTGCTGGCCCTGCAGCGCAACGAAGCTCACCTGGCAGGCGCACACCTGCTGGATGAGCACAGCGGCGACTACAACGTGGACTGCATCCGCCGCTTGCTGCCGGGGCGCCGCATCGTGCTGCTGGGCTTCGTCACCCGCCAGCAGGGGCTCATCGTGCCGCCGGGCAACCCCAAGGCCATCCACTCGCTGCAAGACCTGACGCGGGAGGACGTGGTGTTCATCAACCGCCAGCGAGGCTCGGGCACGCGGGTGCTGCTGGACTACGAGCTCAAGCAGCGGGGCATTGACCCGCGCCACATCCAGGGCTACGAGCGGCAGGAGTTCACGCACTTGGCCGTGGCCGCGGCGGTGCAATCGAGGGCCGTCGATGGCGGGTTGGGCATCCTGGCCGCGGCGCGGGCGCTGGGATTGGACTTCGTGCCCCTGCTGGAGGAGCGCTACGACCTGGTCATCCCCGGCGAACACTACGAGGGCGAGCTGCTGCAGCCGCTGCTGGCTCTGATCCGCGATCCCGAATTCGGCGCCGCCGTGGCCGCGCTGGGCGGCTACTCCACGGCGCAGATGGGACAGGAGCTGGCGGAGTTCTGAAGCTTGCACGTTTCGACTGTTCGTGATAGAATAAGAGCACTGAGACCAGGTGTGATCGTGAGATCAGGGAGGCAAGTCATGACTTTGGAAGAGATCATTCAGGACCTACACGCGCTCGAAGAACGAATACGCGCCAACGAACGCAAATATGGGATTACCTCGAAGGATTTCTACGAGCTGTACCGACAGGGACTGCTGGACGATGATGGCTTCGAGCAGACAACGGAATTCATCCGTTGGGCCAGCGCTTACGAGATTAAACTGGAACGGGAAGCAGCCTTCGAGAAAATGAGCCGCGCCTTTCTCCAAACTCTGCGCCAAGAGACCACTGACCACTCCCTTCGCCTCACACCCAACCCGCAACTGGCCTGCGCCTGATGTTCCCCCCTCTCGCCGAATACGAACGGTTCATTTACTCTCTGCAGGACGCCTATGCGTCAATTCGGCATTCCACGCTTGTGGTCATCCGGCACGGCCCGGCGTTCGCCGAGGTCACCGGCGCTATCGAGTTTAACAATGGCATCACTCTGACTGTCTGGGAAGACCTCAACTTTTCCCGACGCCTCATCCAAGGCTACAGTTATGCCGTGTACCGGGGCAATGAGCGCCTTTACTGGTACGATCCCCAGCCACATCCGAACGATCCTGCTCTTGCTGACACGTATCCTCACCACAAGCACATACGGCCCAACATGAAGCGTCATCGCGTCCCTGCGCCTGGTTTGAGTTTCGATAGCCCGAACTTGCCTTACCTGATCGAGGAGATCAAGCGCGACCTACAGGGATCACCTTCTGCATTACCATGATTGATGAAGGAGGCAATTACTCATGGCCAAGTACGTTGTGACACACACGCCAGTGGTCGAAGAAGCGACCCAGGACAGGCTGATCGAACTCTTGCACGCCATCGCCGTGACTAATGTGCCGGACACGGCGTGGCTCGCCAGTTGGATCGCCGTGGACTCCAGCAAAATGTTCTGCCTCTGGGAGGCGCCCGGCGAGGATGCCATCCGCACCGCCCTGGGCGAAGAGGCGCTGAAGCTTAATCCCATCGAGGCGCTCTACGAGGTGGTGGACGTCAACCCGGCTAACTTCCGGTAAGCCTGAGGGCTTCCCGCCCATCAGCCCCAAGCAGCATGATCACCATCGAACAGGCGCGCCAACTGTACGCCGCTGACGACACGGCGCACGATTTCGACCACGTCCTGCGGGTGCTGGCGCTGGCCGAGCGCATCGCTGAAGCCGAGGGCGCAGACAGGGCCATCGTGCGCACCGCCGCGCTGCTGCACGACGTCGCCCACGACGAGCCAGGACATCACCTCCGCGGGGCGGAACGGGCGCGACAGATCCTGGCCGACCAGCCCCCCGCTTTCGTGGCGGCGGTAGCCCACGCCATCGAAGCGCACCGTTTCCGCGCCGCACCACAGCCGCAGACGCTGGAAGCACAGGTGCTCTTCGACGCCGACAAGCTGGACGCCATCGGCGCCGTGGGTGTGGCGCGAGCCTTCGCCCACACCGCGCATCAGGGGCAGCGACTCTTCGTGCCGTTGGACGAGGTAGACGAGCAGTCACTGGCCTCGGGGCCCGGCCATACCGCCGTCCACGAGTTCGTCTTCAAGCTCGCCCGCCTGCGAGACCTCCTGTACACGAAAACCGCCCGCGAGATCGCTCGCCGGCGGCACGACTTCATGGTCGCTTTCTTTCAACGGCTAGACGCTGAAGCGCGAGGTGAAGCGTGACACGCGTGGGACATGGCTTGAGGTCCGAAGTCTGAGCCTCAGTCTTCCGCCCCCACCCTGCCGCGGTAACGCTTGACCTCGCTGCGGCGCTGTTTGGTCGCCAGGCGGCGCTCTTTGGCCCACCGCGGCACCTTGGTGCGGCGGCGCCGTTTGGGGACGTGCAACGCCTGCCGCAGCAGCGCCTGGAAACGCTCCACCGCCTCCTGCCGGTTGCGGAACTGGCTGCGCTCTGACTCGGCCACCACGCGCAGGATCCCCTCGCTGTCCATCCGCCCCGCCAGCCGCGTGAGCACCCGCTGCCGCTGCTCCTCGGAGAGGCTCGGCGAGCCAGCCACGTCGAACAACAACTCCACGCGGGTGGCGCTGCGGTTCACGTGTTGCCCACCCGGCCCGCCGCTGCGGGAGAAGCGAAACTCCAGCTCCGAGAGCGGAATACCCAGTTGATCGGTGATCCACACCAGTTCGTTATTCATGTCCCTCTGCCTGCAAAGTGGCTCCACAACGCCGATCAACGGGAGAAGCGGATGTGCATGACGTCGCCATCCTGCACCACGTAGTCTCTCCCCTCCAGCCGCACCAGCCCCGCCTCCCGCGCCGCCACCAGCCCGCCTGCCTGCAACAGAGTTGACCAGGGGATCGCTTCCGCACGGATGAAACCGCGCTGCATGTCCGTGTGGATGAGCCCGGCGGCTTCCCAGGCGGTGCGTCCCTGGGCCAGAGGCCAGGCCCGCGTCTCCTTCTTGCCGGTGACGGTGAAGAAGGTGATCAAGTTCAACAGCCGGTAGCCAGCGGCGATGAGACGGTCAAGCCCCGGTTCGGCCAGGCCCAGCTCAGCGCGGTAGGCATCCGCTTCATCCGTAGGCCAGGCGGCCAGGCCCGCCTCCAGTTCGGCGCAGATGACCACGGCTTCCGTGCCCTCGGCAGCGGCCCGTTGCGCCACCGCCGCCGCCCACGGGCCGCCGTCGGGCAGGGTCTCCTCGCTGACGTTAACGACGTAAAGGCAGGGCTTGGCCGTCAGCAAGTTCAGCGGTTGCAGCAAGTGGGCTTCCCTGTCACCCAGAGACATCTCCCGCACCTTGCGGCCAGCGTCCAGATGGCGACTGAGCCGCTCCAGCAAATCCAGTTCCGCCTGATACTCCCGCGGCTGGGCTTTGGCTTTGGCTCGCACGCTTTCCATACGCCGTTCCACGGTCGCCAGGTCGGCCAGGATGAGTTCCAGTTCCACCGTCTCGACGTCGTCCAGGGGATCGAGTTCCGCCGTCACGTGAGGGATGTCGGGGTTGGCAAAAGCTCGCACTACCATGGCCATGGCGTCCACGTTGCGGATGTGGCCCAGGAACTGATTGCCCAGGCCAGCGCCCTGGCTGGCCCCCTTGACCAGGCCGGCGATGTCCACGAATTCCACCGCCGCGGGCACGGTGCGCTCCGGCTGCACCAGCTCTGCCAGACGCTCCAGGCGAGGGTCAGAGACCGCGGCCACGCCCACGTTGGGCTCGATGGTGGTGAAAGGATAGTTGGCCACAGCGGCCTGGGCGCGGGTCATGGCGTTGAATAGGGTGGACTTGCCCACGTTGGGCAAGCCCACGATGCCGATTTGCAAGCTCATGGATGCTCACCTCCTTGCTTTTCACACCTGAGCAAGGCCGACCCCGCGTTTTGCCAATCCGCAGAAATTGCGGTATAATGTCTGCGAATCCACAGCGGGGCGTAGCGCAGTTCGGTTAGCGCGCACGGTTCGGGTCCGTGAGGTCGGCGGTTCAAATCCGCCCGCCCCGACCAGCGTCAGGGGTGGAGCCGAAAGGCTCCACCCCTTTCTGTTGTGATCGCCTACCTCGCCCTGAACACCACAGGCAGGTAAACCAGATACGGGGTCGGCGTGGCCGTAGGTGTGGCCGTCGGCGTCAAGGTCGGCGTTGCAGTCCTCGTGGGCGTCGGCGTGGCCGTGTCCGTCGGGGTCGGCGTATCTGTTGGTGTGGCCGTGTCCGTCGGAGTTGGCGTCGCCGTCGGCGTGTGCGTCGGCGTAGCCGTGCCCGTCGGAGGCGGCGTCACTGTAGGCGTATCCGTCGGAGTTGGCGTCGCCGTCGGCGTGTGCGTCGGCGGGACCGTGGGCGTCGCCGTTGGCGTATCGGTAGGCGTCGCCGTCGGTGTTGCTGTCGGTGTTGCTGTCGGCGTAGGCGTGGCCGTCGCCGTGGGCGTCGCTGTCGGAGTCGGCGTGGCCGTGTCCGTCGGGGTCGGCGTGACTGTTGGCGTGTCGGTGGGTGTCGCCGTGGGCGTTGTCGTAGGAGTCGCCGTGGGCGTCATCGTCGGCGTGGAAGTAGACGTGGGCGTCGGCGTTACCTCTGGCTGCGGCACGCGATAGCGCACCTCCAGCCGCGGCCGCCAGGCCGCGTTAGAGTTCTCCGAAGCGGCCAGAATGTAGTCCACCTTGTCGCCAGCCCCGCCCTTCAGAACCAGCCCCGCGTTGTCGCCCGGATCACCATTCCACACCTGCACGATATCGGTCACGTCGAAGCCGTAATAGCCCAACGCATTGAACTGCACCGTATCGCTGGGTGTGCCCAGGCGGTCGGTTGCCGAGTCATTGGCCCCCGGCACACCCCACAGATTCCCCTCCGCAGCCTGCCGCCAGGTGGCCTCGTCGTGATCCCAGGCACGGCGCAGACGGTAGCTGCTCACGCTCATGGGACTATCCTTGTTGCGCCAGTAGGCGTATACGGTCAGCGTCGCCTCGTCAATCACCAGGTTGCTGTCCAGTGGCGTCAGGCCGAAGTACAGCAAGCCGGCCATCACGTCGCCGGAACGCAGGCGGAGTTGCTTGGCATCGGGAAGATCGTTGAAGTTGCGGTCGGGCTCCCAGGAACTGATGTAAGTGTCGGTGGCGGTGGTGTACTTGTTGGCCTTGTGCTGGAAAGTGACCGTGCTGCCCAGCAGGTGCACGCGGCCGTACTCCGGGGAGCTGTAGTCCGTTTGCTGCCCATCCCGCACCAGGAAGCTATCCCTCGCCCCGCCATCATCGTCGTCCCGCAGCCCCAGCGCCAGGCCGATACGGCGGCCATCCTGCAGAGGAGCGCCACCCAGCTCCGCCAAGGAGATGGCCACTTCCACCGCGTAGCCGCCGGGGATAATCTGGGCGGCGGCCTGGATCGCCGCCGTGGGCACGCCGAAGTCCTCCACGCGGCCATCCCAGCCGATGGCGACCTCGTGATCGTCCCCGCCGCCCGGCACGTGGTCGAAAGCGCCGTCAATGCCCAGCACCACCGCGTCATCGTCCGTCAAGCCGCCGCTGTCGGCCAGCAGGACGTCGTCCTGCACCCGCACGGCCAGGTAGAGATGGCCGGCATCCCAGAAGGAACGCAGGTCAGCGCTGAGGTCGTTGGCGTCATCGGGCAAGCTGTCGCCGAAGAGTCCTTCCGCCGTGCCGGCGTCCAGGACGAGGCCGGCGTCGGTCGCCCAATCCCCCAGGTCGCCATCTATGGCCGGCGAGAAGCCCACCGGATAGCTCCAGACGGTGGAAGGCTCGCCGCCGTAGTGCAGGATCACGCCCGCTTCGCCGACGATCCAGCCCCTGTCGCCCACGAAGGTGATGCCACCGCCGCCGCCATAGCCCTCGTCCGGCCCATCTGGCGGGTCCACGGGCCAGCCAGCCCCCAGATTCTCGTCGGTAGGGCTGGCCTGCCGCACCCAGTTCCTACCGCCGTCCTCGGTGTACAAGATGGTGCCTTCGGAGCCCACAGCCCAGCCGGTGTCCTCACCAATGAAGAAGACGCCTCGCAGAAGCTCATTCTCGGATTCTCCTTCGATCTGTTGAGGATACCAGGTCTGGCCATAATCGTCACTATGGTAGATTGCCGCAGGAAACCCCAGACGTTCTGGCCCGTTGCCTACCACCCACCCCAAAGGCGAACCGGGCAGAAAATAGACATCACGTAACCTGGGGAAACTCACCCCATTTCCATCCAAGAAGTCTTCGTCCCAATCCTCACCGCCGTTCGTGGTACGCGAGACCGCACCCGCTTCGGCTTTCGCACCTCCATGGAAGGCAACCCATCCATGTTGCCGATCCATATCCCAGTGCATACCACTCGATGGAGTACTAGCCCTGGGATCTCGAGTCTCCCAGGTCTGACCGGCATCCGTCGTATGCTGCATTCCAAGCCAGTTCTGAGACGCCCAGCCTTCGTTTTGGTCGAAAAACTGGATACGATAGACAAATTTCTCAGGCGCGGCCCGGCGCTGCTCCCAACTCAGCCCGCCGTCGCCGGTATACCAGATGGCCCCGTAGCGGCCACCGCTCCAGCCGTGATTCTCGTCCACGAAATCCACATCATTGAGCCAGCCGCGAGCAGGACTGTCTACGACAGCCCAACTGCGGCCGCCATCGGTAGTGTGCATGATGACCCCAGGTTGGTATAGACTACCCTCTAACTCCACCCATTCCGCGCTTTCCCCCACCACCCAGCCACGCTGATCATCGAGGAAGTCCACACCGCGCAGCGCCCGCAGGGGGCCACCGCCGCGAGGCTGCCAGGTTGTCCCCATGTTGTCGCTGAAATACATGCTGCGCATCGCACCTACGGCCAACACGTGCCCGGCGTCGGGTGCGGAGACGGCTTCCAGTCGCTGCGTCGTGCCGCTGTCCTGCCCGCTCCAGCTCGCGCCGCCGTTAACCGTGCGCAGGACAGTACCGGCAGCGCCCACGGCCCAGCCCTCGTTGGCGCTGAGCGCGGTCACGCCGTACAAACTCCAGGCCACCGGGCAAGGTTGAGCGTTCCAGTTGGCGCCACCATCGCTGGTGTGGCGGATGACGCAGACGCCGCCCACGGCCCAGCCGTTGCTGGCATCGCTAAAGCTGACGTCGCGCAGAGGCTCCGCCGTGCCGCTGCCTTGCGCGTTCCACGTCGTGCCGCCGTCGGCGGTGTGCAGGATGACACCACTTTTGCCCACCGCCCAGGCGGTTTGCGTGTCTGCGCAGTGAATGTCATACAGATCATTGGCCGTGCCACTGGTTTGCGCTTGCCAGTTCGCACCGCCGTCGCTGGTGCGCAGGATGGTGCCCTTCTCGCCCACCGCCCAGCCGTCGCTGGCATCGCCAAAGCAGAGGCCATGCAGCGCTTCGGCGGTGCCGCTTTCCCGCGCCGTCCAGATGCGGCCGCCGTTCGTGGTGCTGAGGATCGCCCCGCCGTCGCCGGCCGTCCAGCCGTGGTTTTCGTCGGCGAAGTACACCGCCCGCAACTGCTCCACGCCCTGGGAATCCTGCAAGCTCCAGAAAATGCCCCCATCGGTCGAGCGCAGGATCGTTCCCTCCGATCCCACAGTCCAGATGTGCTCAGCATCCAGGAAGTGCACATCCTGGAAGTCGCCTTTGCCGTGCCACTGGAGATGCCAGGGGCTGGCTTCTGCCTGAGCAGGGACGGCAGGCCCGGCCTGCGGTGCAGATGCGGGCAAAGCGGCGACCGCTGAAGTGATGAGCAAGCTCAAGATCAACAGACCTGTCAGAGCGATGCTCCATCTCTGTAGTTTCATCCTCATGACTGAATTTGACACTCCTTTCCGGATACGAGATGCGCCATTGTACCATCACTCAAAGTTGAACACAAGTCAGGCCGCAAGCCCAGTCGCGGGTATCATTCAGAATCGTAGGGGAACCTTGGCCGCGCCTCCCCCACTGCGTCAGCGGAACAGCGGAACAAGCGGAAAATAAACGTTTGATCTTTCCGCTTTTCCGCTGACAACAATGTGTCGCCTCTCCCTACACTTTTGAACGATACCCCCAGTCGCCTGCGGGCTTGCGTTTACTCTCACTTCGGGTATAATGCAGGGCATGAACATCATCATCCTCGGTTTAGGGCCTGGCGATCCGGCTCACCTGACCAGCGAAGCCTGGCAACTGCTGGAGGGAGCGGAAGAGGTCTACCTGCGCACGAAGCAACATCCCACGGTTGCCGGGTTGCCCGCGCACCTGCGGCTGCATTCCTTCGACCATCTGTACGATGCGTTGCCCACGTTCGCCGCCGTATACGAGGCTATCGCCCACGAGGTGCTGACGCTGGGAGCCCGCCCGCCAGGGGTCATCTACGCTGTGCCGGGGCACCCGTGGGTGGGCGAGGCGACCACGCCGCTCATCTGCCGTCTGGCGGGCAAGCGGGGCATCCCCGTGCGTGTGGTGGGCGGGATGAGCTTTCTGGAGCCGCTGCTGGCGGCGCTGGGCGTGGATCCCGTGGACGGCCTGCAGATCACCGACGCCATGCTCGTCGCCGCCGGCCACCATCCGCCGCTGAGCGTGGACCGGCCGGCCATCGTCGCCCAATGCTTCAGCCGCGCTCTGGCCAGCGACGTCAAGCTGACCCTGCTCAACAGTTACCCCGACGAACATCCGGTCACCGTGGTCAAAGCGGCGGGGACGCCAAACCAGCAACTGCTCACGCTGCCCCTGTACGAGCTGGATCGCGGTGAGCATTTCGACCACCTCACGTCGCTCTACCTGCCACCCGTCGAGGAGCCTGGCTCCTACGATGCCCTGCACGAGGTCGTGGCCCACTTGTGCGCCCCCGAAGGCTGCCCCTGGGATCAGGAGCAGACGCACCAGTCGCTACGCAAGGAATTGCTGGAGGAGACCTACGAACTCCTGGCTGCGTTGGACGAGGAAGACGCGGACAAAATGTGTGAAGAGCTGGGTGACCTGCTGCTGGAGATCACGCTGCACATCCAGATCGCCACCGAGGAGGGGGAGTTCAAGATGCCGGACGTCGTCGCCGGGATCGTGAGCAAGCTGACGCGCCGCCACCCCCACGTCTTCGGCGACCGGGCCATCGGCGGCGTGGACGAGGTGCTGCGCAACTGGGAAGAGATCAAACAGGAAGAACGCGGCGAGGAAGCGAGGAATAGCGGACTGCTGGAGGGCGTGTCTCCGGCGCTGCCGGCGCTGGCCCAGGCCCAGGCCTATCAGCACCGCCTGGCGCGGGTCGGCTTCCCGAGCCTGGAGGCGTTGTGCCTGAGCGAAGATGAACTGGCGGCCGTCGCCCAGTTGCTGGCGGGAGTTGAAGACGAGGAGAATCAGACCAGGCTGGGGGATCGCCTCCTGGCGCTGGCAGACCTGGCCCGGCAGCGCCAGATTGACCTGGAAAGCGTCCTGCGAGCCGCCAACGCTCGCCTGGCCGCCCGTTTCGAAGCCAGCAGCTACAGGCCCTCATACAGCCACCACTGAGCAGGGTGAAAATACCAGGAGACAGTTACCTTTGTCAGAAAACGCCGTCTAGAATAATGCGGGCTGGCCGCGAACGGCGGTGTGCCATTCATCCTTTGTTCGAACGACTATCCTCATATGCTGATGATCAAGAGAACCGGCCGCCTCTCGATACCACTGGCCCTGCTGGGGCTGCTCCTCATTGCTCTCACGAACAGTGGGCTGCTGACCCGCGCCGCGGGCGCAGCGCCGTCTCCCGGCGACCAGCCAGACGCGGTGTCCGTGGCTGTGACCCCGCCCACGCCTCCGGCTGGCAGCATGGCCCTGGTGCGCAAGCCAGGAATCTTCGGCGTCTGGGACTACTGGCCGAACGAGCTGACCCCCATAGACTACTACCACCTCATCGGCAGCCACATCACGGTCAACTGGAGCAAGATACAGAACCAGCCGGGGGTGTACGATTGGGATTTCCTGGACAATTGGCTGAACCGCGTAGAGCCCACGGGCAAGATCGCCGCCATCGGGATCAGCACCTACAACGGCCGTTACAAAAACGGCAGCGAAGCCATGCCCGAGTTTCTGCGCCAGAATCCCAACACCGTCGTGGACGTGGGCAGTGGCTGGCTCATCCCCAAGTACTGGCATCCCACCTACCTGGACGCCTACCGGCAGTTCATCTTCACCCTCGGCGCGCGTTACCGCAATGACCCGCGGCTGGAATGGATCGCCATTGGCGCCGGGCTGTACGGCGAAACCTGGGCCTGCAATCCGTCGGACAACGCACAGATGGCCGCGGCGGGGCTGACCAGCGATCTCTGGGTCCAGACCGTCAACCAGATCGTGGACTGGTACGTGGAAGCCTTCAGCGAAAACGGCAAGTTGCAGAAAGTGCTCATGGTGCAATCCTCTCCCTACACCTTCACCGCCAGGGAGCGGCGGGAGATCAACTTTCACGCCGCCAGCCGGGGCGTGGGTTTTTCCCCCAACGCCCTGTACCCGGATCAGGAAGGGGCGGTTTTCGGAAGTGCTGACCGTTGCCCCTACTGCGGCGTGCACGACAGCATGCTGTTGTACAACCAGGTATTGCCCACGACCTTCGAGACCTACGACTACATGCTCTGCGACCCCGATCAGGTGTACTGGGGTATGCTCAACGGCCTGGACAAGCACCCGACCTACCTGCGGCTGAACCTTGACCTCTTCCGGGAATTCGATCCGGACCTCTACCCCGATACGAGTGGCTACGGCCCCGACAAGCCCGAGAATCTGGCCATCTTCGACTGGGTCGAGCATTACGTGGGCGTGACGCTGCAGAACACCCCCAGCGTCTGGGTGGCCATGCGCGAACACCGCGTGCCCTGGCAGGCCTGCGGGCAAGGCTCCCCCAGCCCAGGCCCCTGGTATCCGCAGTGGGGCAACTACGACTTCTGGCTGGAGCAGGACGACGACGTGTCGGGCGGCCGCACGCGAGTGGAGACCAACGATCCTTCCATCACTGGCTTCGGCAACTGCGACGTCGGCTACGGCACCTCCCCCGGCGGCGGCCCTCCTTGCCAAACCAACTCCTACCGGGACTACCTGCCTCCCGGCCGCGAGGCCTGGGTCACCCGCCGCACCGATCAGGCCACCGGCAACCCTTACATGTTCTTCAAGGTGGACAACGGCTATCTCTTCGGCGGCTCCAACCCCGTGACCATCACCGTGACCTATCTCGACCGCGGCACCGACACCTGGAGTCTGCGCTACGACGCTGCTGACGGAGTGGTGCGGGAAGCTCTGCCGGAAGGGAGCAGTGTCTCTTGGGTTCAGAAAGAAAACAGCAACAAGTGGCGGCGGGTGGTGTTTCCCCTCGAAGATGCTCGCTTTGCCAACGGCCTGGCTGGAGGCAGCGATTTCCTGCTCGACTGCCGCAGCGACGGGGATGAGTGGATCCACGTCGTGGACGTGAGCGCCGGCGAGGGCGTCGGACCCCCACAACCCAGCCCTACCCCCTCGCCTATGCCGCCACGGGAGGTATTGAGCTACCGCCTGGCCTCGCCGCCGCTGCTGGATGGCGATTTGAGTGAATGGGACGCGCTGCCAGAGGTGGTGCTCGACGCCACAACCGCTGACACCATCCGCGGCCAGGTGCCCAGCGCTCAGAATGCCAGTGCCACCCTGCGCAGCGGCTGGAACGATGGCTTCCTGTACTTTGCCGTCGAGATACGCGACGACCTACTGGTCGCCGACAGCGCCGACATCTGGCGGGACGACGGCATCGAGCTGGGCATTGATGGCCTCGACGATCACATCGGCTGGCGCGCCGATGATCACCAGTTCACCCTCAGTCTCGACGGCCGCATCACTGATTTTGGTAAGGACACTGCGGTGGTCACCGCTTTCACGCGCACGCTCAGCGGCGGCTGGGCGCTGGAGGTGGCCATCACCGCTCAGGGCCTGGGCGCCGGCCCGCTGGCCGCGGGCAAGGCCCTGGGCTTCACCTTCGGCTTGCACGACGATGATGACGGCGACGACTGGGAGAGCCATCTCATCTGGGAAGGCGACAGCACCAACGACAGTTCTGCGGAGTACGGCCGTCTGTTACTCAGAGACGAAACGGTCAATCCCTCCACTACACCGACCAGCACGCCCACACCCACAACCACAGCGACGCCGACGCCCACAGCAACGGTGACAGCGGAGCCAACATCGCGCACTGTGGTCAGTCACCTGGTCTCTGCAACGCCGGATATTGACGGCGACCTGAGTGAATGGGACGCCTTCCCGGAGGTGGTGCTCGACACCCAGACCGCCGACACAATCCGCCGGGACGAGCCGAGCCCGGAGGACGCCAGCGCCATCCTGCGCAGCGGCTGGAGCGACGGCTTCCTGTACTTCGCTGTCGAGATGCGCGACGACCTGCTGGTCGCCGACAGCGCCGACATCTGGCGGGACGACGGCATCGAGCTGGGCATTGATGGCCTCGACGATCACATCGGCTGGCGCGCCGATGATCACCAGTTCACCCTCAGTCTCGACGGCCGCATCACTGATTTTGGTAAGGACACTGCGGTGGTCACCGCTTTCACGCGCACGCTCAGCGGCGGCTGGGCGCTGGAGGTGGCCATCACCGCTCAGGGCCTGGGCGCCGGCCCGCTGGCCGCGGGCAAGGCCCTGGGCTTCACCTTCGGCTTGCACGACGATGATGACGGCGGCGATTGGGACAGCCATCTCATCTGGGAAGGCGACAGCACCAACAACAGTTCCGCGGGGTATGGCACTCTCCTGTTCAGCGATAACCCGCCCGATCCTTCGATCACACGCACACCGACCAGCACGCCAACGCCAACCGCGACCAGTACCTCGACCCACACGCCNNNNACCGACCAGCACGCCAACGCCAACCGCGACCAGTACCTCGACCCACACGCCGACACGCACACCCACGGCCACACCAAGCCGGACGACGACGCCGACCGCGACACCTACCAACACACCCACGGCTACTCCCACGCCCACCAGAACGCCCACGCACACGCCCACCACGACACCGAGTGTGACACATACACCAACCAGCACGCCCACGCGCACGCCGACGCCTACTCAAACGCCTACAGGCACACCAACGGCCACGCCCACACTCACGCCCACCCAAACGCCGACTCCAACGGTGACACCTACGGCTTCCACTACGCCGACAGCCACGCCCAGCACCGGAGAGATTGCCGGCAGTATCTGGGATGATTCGAATGGCGATGGCATCTGGCAGCAATCAGAGGAGCAGTTGCTCGACGGGGCACAGGTAGAAATCCAGTCTGAAAAACAGCCCTGGGTCTACCTGATCGTGGAAGCCCTGGGGGGACGATACCTGTTCACCAGCCTGCCGCCCAACTTCTACGTCGTTCAGGAAATCAACCCGCCAAGTTACACCTCCACCACTTCAGACAAAATCCGCGTGGAAGTGATGGCCAACACGCGGGTAGAGATCAACTTTGGCGACACCTCGCCAGCCACCCCAACCGCCACTCTCAGCCCTACGGCCACTCATACGCCATGGCCGACCAAGACACCGACAGCGGAGTTCAGGAAGACACCGCCTGGGCCGTATCGCCTCTATCTCCCACTGGTGCAGCGGAAAGCAAAGTGATGGGGTTGTAGCCGGGGGTTGCAGGGCAAAAACAGGGGATTCAGGAAGGCACTGCCACGCCTCTGGGACGAGCGGCGTGTGCCGGGCAGGGCCGGCGGCCTGAGCAAACCCGCTCAGTCAGCGAGTTCAATCAGCCTGGAACACCATCTGCCCGACGCTGAACTGCTGAAGCAAATCGGCTTTCACATCCACCCCGATGCCGGCCCCCGCGGGCACGTCCATCGTCCCGTCGGCGTTCAGGACGAAGGGCGGATGCACGATGTCCTCCTCGAAGTAGCGGTCGCTGGCCGAGATGTCACCCGGCAGGCGGAAGTTGGGCAGGCTGGCCAGGGCCACGTTGTGCGCCCGCCCGATGCCCGTCTCCAGCAGACCCCCGCACCAGACCGGCAGCCTCCGCTCCTGGCAGAGATCGTGGACGCGCCGCGCCTCGACCAAGCCGCCCACGCGGGCGGCTTTGATGTTGATGACGCGGCAACTGTCCCACTCGATGGCCGCCTGCGCATCGCCTGCGTGGCGGATGCTCTCGTCCAGGCAGATGGACGTGGTGATCTGCCGCTGCAGCAGACTGTGCTCGTAGAGATCGTCGTGGCCCAGCGGCTGCTCCACCATCATCAGGTCGTAGGCGTCCAGGGCCTGGAAGAGGGGCACGTCGTCCAGGGTGAAGGCGGCGTTGGCATCCAGCATCAGCGGTACGTCGCCGAATTCGCCGCGCACGGCCTCCACCACGGCCAGCTCCCAGCCCGGCTCGATCTTCAGCTTGATGCGCTGGTAGCCTGCGGCCAGGAAGCCGCCGATCCGCTCCAGCAGGGCCGGCAGGCTGGGCTGGATGCCGATGCTGACTCCGCAGGGGATGCGCGTGCGCGTGCCGCCCAGCATCTGGGCCAGGGAACAGTCCTCAGCCTTGGCCAGCAGGTCCCACACCGCTGCTTCTAGCCCCATCTTGGCCAT
>JACNHM010000258.1:0-1065 GCA_014383605.1 Chloroflexota bacterium | reverse complement strand
GGGTTTCGTTGACCACTTCTGCGCCAGCGGCGAGGGCATCGGCCAGGGTCCGGCGCGGCTGCTCACTGCTCACCCGCTGCGCCACCCATTGGCTGCGCAGCCACCAGTCCACCTGGAAGCGGTCCGAGGGGATGCCCACGTTGAGGTTATCGCGCAGCTCGCCGTACATGTTGCGAAGGTAGGTGTTGCAGACCACGCCCAGCTTGTGGATGTTGAGATGGGCATTCCGGCCCTCCAGCGGGTCGTAGGTCCAGGTAGCCCAGTCCAGCCCCTGTTCGAGGACGGCTTGCCGCTGGGCGCATTTCAGGCGGAAGCCCACTCCAGCGTCCTGATAAGCGGGCAGCACGCCCATCATGTGCGAGTGATGCTTGAGTTGTCCGCCCTGCCGGGCCAGGAAGCCGAAGACGAAGCCCACCAGATCGCCTTGCGGCTCAAACGCGCCCAGCAGCAGGCCGCCGTTTTCGGTCACCGCTTTGAGCAGGTGAATGGGGACGGTATCCGCATCGCCAGCGAAATACCAGACTTCTCGCTGCAGCGTTTCGACACGTCCGTAGTCAGCCAGCTCCGTGATCGGTCGGATGGCTATCTGCTCTGTCATACGCAGCCGTTCATGTGCGCATTTCCCCTCCCTCAGAGGGAGGGGTTAGGGGAAGGTGAGGGTTTCGTCGAGCGGTCAGCCAGGCTTGCGTCCGGCGACGTTGACTCCACGCTGCGAACCCCACCCCCTCCCAACCTCCCCCTGCAAGGGGGAGGAGTTCTCCGCTGGTCAGAGCGCAAACTCAGCTACCAGGAAGGTATGGTCAGAGGGCCGCTCCGCCTGCCGCGCGGCCACGTCAATCCAGGCGCCGGTGCACCTGCCGGCCAGCGGCGCGGTGGCCCAGATGTGATCCACACGCCAGCCTAGCCCGCGCTCGATCGCCCCGCGCACTCGATAATCCCAGAAGGTGTACTGTCCCGGCTCGTCGGGATGGTGCAGCCGGAAGACGTCCACGAAGCCCCACTCTCTCACCTGCGCCAAGGCGGCGCGGGCCTGGGGATGGAAGGCCACGTGATCTTTGAGCCCCT
>JACNHM010000590.1:2497-4210 GCA_014383605.1 Chloroflexota bacterium | reverse complement strand
CCAAGAGCGCATCTGGGCTCTATTTCGCCCCGAGACGTAAGAACCAACCTTTCGAGGGCTTCATGAGCCAAAACCGTCTATCGCCTATGACCTCCAGCCTCCGGCAGGTCTGGTGGGGCCTGCTGTTGCTGCCGTTCCTGCTGATCGGGGGCACGGGGCTGGTCTGGAACTATCAGCGCACCCAGATCAGTGTACAGGTCACCGTTGACGGACTGAAGGAGACAGTGCACACGCACCAGGCCACTGTGGGCGAGCTGCTGGAGGAACTGGGGCTGGCCTTGCAGACAGAGGACATCCTTACGCCGCCCGCCGAGACAACACTGAGCCCTGGCCTGGCCGTACAGATCGTCCGGGCGCGGCCGGTGGAGATCGAGACCGACGGCCAGCGGTTGACGCTGCGCACCCACGTCCGCACCGTGGCTCAGGTCCTGGACGAGGCGGGGCTGCGCTTGGGCCGCCACGATGATCTGCGGCTGAACGGCCAGCCAGCCACGCCTCAAGCCGATCTGCCGCCCATGCAGATGGATGGCCAACCGCCGCGCTTCGCTCGCGGACATGTCTGGGACAGCCGGCGGGCGACTCCCTTACGGCTCTCGCTGCAACGGGCCGTGCCCGTCACCGTGGACGACGGCGGGATGCCCTTCGTCATCCACACCACCGCGCCCACCGTGGGCGAGGCGCTGTTGGGACAGCAGATCACGCTCTACCTGGGCGACCAGGTGCTGCCCAGCCTGGGCAGCCGCGTGTCGTCCGGCCTGCGGGTCTTCATCCAGCGCTCCACTCCCATCGCCATCCGCGCCGACGGGCGGGTCATCAAGACCCGCACGCGGCAGGAAACGGTGGGCAACGCGCTGGCCGAGCAGGGGATCACCGTCGTGGGGATGGATCGGGTATCGCCGCCGCTGGCCGAGCAGTTGATAGACAACCTGGTCATCGAAGTGACCCGCGTGCGGGAGGCCATCGAGATCGAGCAGGAGCCGATACCCTTCGATTCGGTGTGGGTTTCCGACGACAACCTGGAAATGGACCATCAGCGGCTGGACGACGGCGGGGCCGAGGGGGTCACCAAGCGCCGCTTCCGGGTGATCTACGAGAACGAGTTGGAGGTAAGCCGGGCCTTGGAAGATGTGTGGGTGGCGCAGGAGCCTGTGACCCGCGTCATGGCCTATGGCCGCAAGATCGTCACCCGCACACTGGAGACGCCCGCGGGCACGCTGGTGTACTGGCGCAAGGTGCGCATGTCGGCCACCTCGTACAGCGCCTCCACGGCGGGCGTGAGCCCGGATCATCCCGCCTATGGTCGCACCCGGTTGGGTCAGCCGATGCGCAAGGGGATCGTGGCCGTGGACCCGGCGGTGATCAATCTGGGCAGCCGCGTGTACGTGCCCGGCTACGGGCCGGGCGTGGCCGGGGACACGGGCAGCGCTATCACGGGCCGCCGCATTGACCTGGGGTACGACGACGACAACCTGGTGCTCTGGCGGCGTTGGGTGGATGTCTACCTGCTGGATCCGCCGCCGCCTCGCTACCAGATCAAATGGGTGTTGCCAAATTGGCCTAGGGAGTAGACAAGTACATAAGTAGATAAGGGAGACAGCGTCCAAATGAGATGCTCGCATCACCCGTAGAGGGTTCTCTCCTGCTCCTTGTCCCCCTTGTTTCTGCCTCCTTGCCTACTTGTTTCCTTGTCTACTTGTTTCCTTGTCTACTTGT
>JACNHM010000590.1:0-2378 GCA_014383605.1 Chloroflexota bacterium | reverse complement strand
TTGCGGCCGCGGAAGGGGTTGGGCCAACACTTCCTCGTCTCCGAGGCCCATCTGCAGGGCATCGTGGCCACGGCGCAGCTGACGCCGGACGACGTGGTGCTGGAGATCGGGCCGGGGCTGGGCACGCTGACCGCGTTGCTGGCGGCGCAGGCTGGTCACGTCGTCGCTGTGGAGCTGGACGACCAGCTCATCCCCATCCTTCAACACACACTGGCCAGCCATGCTAACGTCACCATCTTGCACGGCGACATCCTGCAACTCCAACCAGTGGATCTACTTTCACGCATCACGCATCACGGATCACGCATCACGGATCACGCATTACGTTTTACGTTTCACGTTTCAGACTACAAAGTCGTTGCTAACTTACCGTACTACATCACCTCCGCCGTGCTGCGCCATCTGCTGGAAGCGGAGCATCCGCCGCGGCTGCTGGTGCTGACCGTGCAACGGGAGGTGGCGGAGCGCATCTGCGCTGCGCCGCCGGACATGAGCCTGCTGGCGGTGAGCGTGCAGTTTTACGCCCAGCCGGAGCTGGTGCAGCGCATTCCGGCGGGGGCCTTCTATCCACGGCCCCAGGTGGATTCGGCGGTGGTGCGGCTCAGGCGGCGGCCGCAGCCGGCGGTGGCAGTGGAGGACGTGGAACGGTTCTTCGACATCGTGCGGGCGGGCTTCGGGCAGCGGCGCAAGCAACTGCGCAACGCTCTGGCGCATGGCCTGGGGTGGCCAGCGGCGGAGATGGCTGCAGCACTGGAGCAGGCGGGCATCGAGCCTCGCCGCCGGGCGCAAACCCTGACCCTGGCGGAGTGGGGGCAGGTGTACCGCCAGTTGGATGCGGATGCCCGGTTCGGTCAACTGCTGGCCAAGATGGAGAAAGTGAATGCGCAGTACTCCGAGGAAGAGGTTGAACGGGATATAGAAGCCGCTGCGCACGAGATCCGAGGGCAGGAGGCGACAGGGCAATGAAACTCGGCTTATCGGTCAAGGTGCTGGGCCGGCCTGGCCTTAAATCGCACGACACCCGCCGCTGGCAGAACCATCCCCACCTCAGCGTCAGCCTGGTCTACCTGCGTGATATCTTCGGCTACCTGCGGCAGAAATCCATCGGCATGTACCGCATGGCCGCCGAGCTGGCCCCCTACGTCACCCACCCCGACATGTCCCAGTTCCACCGCCAGATCAACGAGTGCCAGGCGGAGCTGGCTGCTGTGGGAGAAATCGCCCGCGCCGACGGGCTGCGGCTGTCCTTCCATCCCGGCTTGCACGTGGTGCTCAACTCCCCCGACGAAGCGGTGGCCGCCAAAAGCCGTGCTGACCTCCACGCGCTGGCGCGGCTGCTGGACGGCATGGGCTTGGGGCCGGAGGCGGTGATCGTTATCCACGTGGGCGGCGTGTACGACGACCGGCAGGCGGCACTGGCCCGCTTCGTGGAGGCGGTCAACCAACTGCCGGAAGCCACACGTCGCCGTCTGGCGCTGGAGCACGACAATGCCCACTACTCCCTGAGCGATTGCCATCGCCTGCACCAGAGCACGGGGCTGCCGTTGGTCTACGATCACCAGCATCACCTGGTGCATAATCCGGAGCAGTTGCCAGAGGCCGAAGCGCTGCGCCTGGCGCTGAGCACCTGGCCGGCGGGCGTGCGTCCCAAGGTGCACTTCAGCTCCCCTCGCACGGAGATGCGCCGCGTGCAGCGCGCCCATCCCGCCGGCGGCCCGCGGCAGATGCTCCAGCCGCCCCTCTGGACGCAGCACGCCGACTACGTCAACCCCTTCGAGTTCATCGCTTTCCTGCGTTCGGTGGAGGGAGTGCCGGAGTTCGACGTGCTCCTGGAGTGCAAGGCCAAAGACCTGGCCCTGCTGCGCTTGCGGGGTGACCTGGCCCGTTACGCGCCGGAGTTGGCGATCCGACTGGAGGGCGTCGAGTCGCTCGCGCTGGCCGAAGCGCGGGAGCTGTACGAGGCAGAGGTGGAGAGCCTGGCGGGGATGAAGCCGGACGAGGCGCGGGTACTGGTGGCGGTGCTGAACAACCGCCGCGATTTGGATCTGGCCCGCCAGCAGGGCTGGTACCGCGTCCCGGTCAAGCGGGCGCCGCACCAGGTGGGCGCCGACGTTCTGGCCTTCTACCAGACGGCAGCCTTCGCAGCGGACGAACGCTGGGCGGTGAACTATTTCGCCCCCGTGAAGCGCTACCGCATCGTCACCCGCGCTGAGCTATTGCCCGACGAGGCCGACCACCCGCGGGCGGGCGACCGCTACTTCAAGGTGGAGATCGGCCCGCTGCAACGGCTGGAGCGGCCCGTGCCCAGCCGGCGGCTGCGCCGCATCACCTTCATCCCCACCACGCTGGAGCGGCTGTTGAGCGCCCAGGAGATCAAC
>JACNHM010000141.1 GCA_014383605.1 Chloroflexota bacterium | reverse complement strand
CCCTCTGCGTGCCTTCGGCCTGAGCCACTTCGTGGTAGTAGACAAGTACACAAGTAGACAAGTACCCAAGTAGAACAAGACGCATGTAGCCGCCCCCCTTGTCTACTTGTGTACTATCTCTCCTCTAAAACGTGGCAGTTCAGGCAGGTATCGTTAGCCCACCCCTCGTGATCGGCCGGGAAGGGCATGGCCTTGTCAGCGCCGTGGCAGAAGAGGCAATCTTCCTGGCCTTGCAGACCGTGGGAGATTGGCGGCGCGGCGGTCTCCGGCGCGGGTGCAGCAGGCTCAGGCTCCGCACCGGCAAGCCAGGCATACACCAGGCGCAGATCGTCGTCACTGATCCAGGTGCTGCTTTGCTCTAACGCTGGATCGTCCGGGGCGGCGGCGGTGGGCGGCATGCGCTCGGAAAGCGGCGCCCGCGTCCGTTGCCTGAAGGTGTCGAAATCGAGGTCTGTGTCGGCCAACTCTGGTCCGAAGCCACCCTCTCCCTCGTAGCCGTGGCAGTAGCGACAGGAAAGCCTCGACCGCTCCTGCCAGATGATCTGCCCCTGTTCGGCTGCGCTGCCCCCGGCCGGACGAGCCGGCGCTGGCTGTACGTCATGGCAGACAGTGCAGGTTTCGTCGCTGCGCCCTTCGTGATCGGCGGGCATGGCAAGAGGCTCTCCCTGGCTGTGGCAGAGAAGGCACTCCTCCCGCCCGGCGATCGGATGGGGGATCAACCGCGCCGACACGCGCACAGCCGTCGGCAAGGGAGCAGCTTGCCCTGTGGGGGAAGGCGCTGGAGGTGGAGGGGCCTCCTGGCTGCACGCGCCAGTCACGGAGGCGATGACCATCATCACCAAGAACTGAACCAGGGCGAGCAGGGTTGCTTGACGCTTCTTACGTGCTGACATCATTCTTCCCTTTCTCCGCTGCCTGACAACGGCAAGCAAAAAAGGAAAAAGGTCGCAGGAACTTGTCATGCGACCTTACCATCCAGTAACTGGTGCCCAGTAGCATCTCACTGTGAGCTATGACACGGCAGAGCGTGGGTTTCCCTGAAACATCAGAACCCCGAAGCTAGTAGCGGATTCTTTGCGCGCACTTGATGCACAGAGTCGTGTGGGGCAGAATCTCCAGCCGCTCGTGCTCGATCTGCACGCCACAGCGCTCGCAGATGCCATATTCCCCTTCATCCAGGCTCTTCAGGGCATCTTCCAAAGAAACGATCTTAGCCTGGGCGCGCTCACGCAAGGCCAGATTCAACTCCCACTCGTGGATCTCTGGGCCACCTTCACCGATCCCCAAGTCGGGGCGATGTTCTAACTTCTCTTCCAAGCGCGCCAATTCTTCCCGCGCTTCGGCCAATTCCCTGTGTAATCTAGCCTGTTGCTCTTGCATTGGCTACTCTCTGCTTGTCAGCCTTCAGCGGTGCTCACCGCTGTCTGATTCTGTCGCCAACGTATGAACACACCCGCTGCAGAGTATATCTCTCGGTCATGAACGGGGGAAGGCTGTGCTCTGCCGGTCTACCAAGACGCCGGTTACTCAGTCATAGGTTTTTTGTAGCGGTAGGTAATCCGCCCGCGAGTCAGGTCGTAGGGGGACAGTTCCACGCGCACACGGTCGCCCAGAAGCACGCGTATGTAATGCTTGCGCATCTTGCCGGACAAGTAGGCCAACACAATGTGGCCATTATCCAGTTTCACGCGGAACTGGGTCCCGACCAAGGTCTCGGTAACCGTTCCCTCTACTTCCAGTTTCTCTTTGGATGGCTTCGCAGACATGAGATCTCTCACTCTCTATTCCGCCATGCCGTCTTGCGTTGCTGTCGCCTGGCCTTGCGGATGGCCTTCTGCCGCTTACGGCGCCGCAGCTCACTCGGTGGCACGTACCACCGCTTCCGCCGCACGGTGCTCAGGATTTTGGATCGAGTGACTTCCTTGCGGAAGCGCCTGAGCAGACTTTCCGGGGATTCTCCCGGTCGAAGTTGAACGGAAATGGGAATTCACCTCCTTCTGGTTCTTATTGGCCTCAGGCAACAAAAAAGCCCGATTCCTGGGTAGCAGACAGGCACGCAGGCAACCGAGCTCCTCGCCTCTTGCCTCCAGGGCATTCTCTCTTCTACACTTGCGATGGCCCCCTCCACAAATGTCTTATGGTCGGTGGGTATCGCACCGTCCGAGATGGTGTATACCTCTGTGCACCCACAGCCCCACTTGCCTTGCAGCTTGTCTGGCTACACACATTATATCCAGGTTGCCCAGAATGTCAACTTGACGTATCCGCGAATATGGTTCCTATCGCCGCCTTCGCAGCCACAGGGTGAGTCCGAGCAGGATAACCAGCAGAATGACCAGGACGATCTCCGCCAGGCGCGCCAGGCTCCACCGTGCAGCAGGCCGTGCTGCCACCTCCCGTGACACAGGCGGTGTGGCCTGTAGCTCAGGCGTGGGCACAGGCGCGGCGGTCGGCGCGGCAGCAAGCGAGACCTCGGTCTCTGGTGGTGCAGCCTCGGGCGCGGGAGGAGGAGCGGGCTCCGCCGCCGCCGGAGCAGCTTCTTCGACTGTTTCTTGCGCCATCAAGGCCTCGATCGTCGGCTCTGCCGCCAGCGCCTGAACGTCTGCCTTCGGCTGTGCCTCCAGCGGAGGCGGTGGCGTCTCTTCGGTCACCACTGCCATGGCCCGCATAGGCAGCTCTGCAGGCACCTCGGCGTCTGGCTCACCTTCTGCTTCTGCGATAGCCGCTGCGGCGGTCGCGGGAGCTGCGGCCGGCCTCTCCATCACAGCCTCTCTTTCCACCTCCACCGTTACCGCCACCGCTTTCTGCACCTCTAGCGGTTTCTCGACTTCGACCTCTTTCTCAGCTACAGCAGCTTCTTCCCTTATCTCCAACCCCGCCTCTTGTGCCGCTTCCACGACCACGGTTTCCCGGACGGCTCTTTCCATCACCACTTGCTGCGGCGCCGCGTAGCGCACAGGCTTCCGCACGACATCGCCCACGATGACGACGAGCAGCAGCGCAGCCACCAGCGCCGTGGCTCCCTGCAGATAGAGCGCCAGCCGAGGCATCTGTCGGCGCACCGTTGCTCGCCCTACGTCTGCCTCCGAGAGGGTGAAGGCGCGGGGCACGCTCAGGCGCGGTGTGGCGCGCAGCAGGTCTATGGTGTAACGCAATGTGTCCAGTTCGTGAGCGCAGGCCGCGCAAGCACCCAGGTGTTGCTGCACCTGAATGCGTTCCTGTGCGGTGACTTGCCCGTCCAGGTAGGCCGACAGACGCTCGGCGGCGATATGCTTTTCTTTTCGTTCCCTTACGCGTGCGAACATGATTACATCTTATCTCTTGGGTGCGGTATCCTGTAGACGGTAGCGAGAGGGCAAAAGTTCCTGTTGCTGTAACAGGACATCCCGCAGTCTGGCCCGTCCCCTGCTGAGACGGGATTTGACCGTGCCCAGCGAACAGCCC
The DNA here is from genome assembly GCA_014383605.1 of Chloroflexota bacterium. The sequence continues at coordinate 770 of JACNHM010000141.1, read as the reverse complement.
ATCACCTCGGCGATCTCCTGATAGCTCAGCCCTTGGATGTCGGAGAGGATCACCGCCGTCCGCTGGTCGGGCGGCAGCGTGGCGATGCCCGCCTGGATGGCCTGACTCAGTTCCTGGCGCAGCGCGCGCTCTTCCGGGCCTTCGCTGTGGCTGACCATCTGCCAGGCGTGTTCCGGAGCCACGGCCAGATCGTCCAGGGAGGTCGTGCGTCGCCGCTGCTGGGCGCGCAGCATGTCGTAGCAGGTGTTGGTGACAATGCGCAGCAGCCAGGCCTTGAGGGAACCGCCGCGGTAGCCGTGCAGCGCCCTGTAGGCCTTGAGGAAGGCGTCCTGCGTGGCGTCGGTGGCCGCGTCGGCATCGCCCATGACCCGGTAGGCCACGTTGTAGGCCAGGCCCTGGTAGTGCAATACCAGTTGATTGAAAGCGGGCAGCTCACCGCGCTGGGCGGCGGCCACGAGTGCTTTTTCGTCCATTCTTGCCTGCGACAAGGCTTGATGAGGCGGACTGCGAGATTTGACGAAAACAGCCTGTTCAACTATACTAGAGTGGCGCCGGAGTGGCGGAACCAGGCAGACGCGCGCGACTCAAAATCGTGTGAGGGTAACCTCTTGTGGGTTCGATTCCCACCTCCGGCACTGAAGGGGAGAGCTGTCGCTCTTCCCTGTGCTCATTATACCAGCTTTTGCCGAATCAGGCCAAGAAACACGGCGGGTTCGCGTTGTGAGTTGACAAATATCACTCCGGCCTGAATGGACCGGCCTCCTGCCAGA